>DATBMP010000518.1:0-7033 GCA_036554845.1 Pyrinomonadaceae bacterium | reverse complement strand
TCGCCAGTTTTCACGCTGACACCGTGCCCAAAACAAAACTTCGCCCGTTGCTACTTCGGCTGCTCCTTCCACTTGCGGTCGTCCTCTTCCCTGCTCTCGTCTGGGCCCAGGATGATGATGTAGTCCGGGTTGATACAGATCTCGTTGTCCTGAACATCACCGTCACAGATAAGTCGGGGCGATATGTTCCCGGATTGCGGTTGTCAGACTTCAAGATTATTGAAGATGGCAGGGAGGTCGACGCCACACTAATCAAGAGCTTTTCCATGCACGAGTCGCCATTCGCATCCGTGGTGCTCCTGGATACGTCAGGCAGCATGGAAAAGCGAATGTCACTCGCACGATCTGCTGCGATCAGGTTTCTCGATGGACTGCGTCAGGAAGACGTGGCAGCGGTTTACAAATTTGATTATAAGGTCGAGCCCGTTCAGGACTTTTCATCCGGAAGAGATCTGGCACCGATGGCCTTTGGAATGAAGGCACGCGGCATGACGACGCTTCACGATGCCATCGTCGAAGCTGCGAAAGTGCTCACTGATAGACCAGAGTTGCGAAAAGCGATCGTGGTCCTTTCAGATGGCATGGACACGTACAGCAAGGCGTCAGCTGACAAAGCATTGGAAAGCGCGCTGAACGTCGGTGCTGGAATTTATGCCGTTGACATGAGCGCGATTGAAGGTGGGACTAGAAATGCACAGACCGCGATGACCTTGCGAAGACTTGCCGAGAAGAGCGGCGGACGATTTGTCGCTACACCCGGTGGTCCAGGGTTGAGAGATGCATTCGCCGGAATCGCTGAAGAGTTGGGCCACCAGTACACCATTGCTTATCGACCTGCGAATAAGAATCGAGATGGAAAGTGGCGCGAGTTGGATGTGAAGGTTGCGCGAGAAGATGTAGTGGTTCGGAGTCGTAAGGGCTATCGCGCGCCAAAAGCGAAGTGAATTCTGTTTGGAAATTGGAATTTAGAAATTGGAAATTGGAATTTAGAAATTGGAATTTGGAATTTGGAAATTGAAGTTTGGGTTCTCGGGCGCACCACTCCCATTTTCAAATGGGACGACTGGTGTTGACGAAATTCCAAATTCCAATTTCCAAATTCTAAATTCCAACTTTCGAACCAGGACTCACTTCGTAGTCTTGTTTAGCGACTTGTCGCGATGCCTTTCAAAAGCAAGGTCGATTAACTTATCCAGCATTGCTGTGAAACGCATTCCCGAGGCGGCCCACATTTTCGGATAGCCAGACACCTCTGTCAGACCCGGCATCGTATTCAATTCATTGATCAGCAACTCTTTCGTATCGCGTGTGAGGAAGAAATCTACGCGCGCAAGCCCGGATCCATCGATGCTTCGAAAAGCTTGCAGCGCCAGTCGCTGAATTCGATCGGTCAGCGTCTTTGATACCGGCGCCGGAACTACAAACTCTACGTTTCCCGTGCTCGCGTATTTCTCGGTATAGTCGAGGAAACGCGCGGCTTCGTCATAGACCACATACTCACCCGGAAGACTTGCCTGCGGCTGATCATTTCCGATCACGGCGCATTCAATTTCCCGGGCATCAACTCCCTCTTCAACAACGATCTTGCGATCGTATTCAGCTGCAAGTTCAATCGCGCTAACCAACGAAGCCTCGTTTGCTGCCTTCGAGACTCCTACAGACGAACCCAGATTTGCAGGCTTAACGAAACAAGGAAATCCCAGGTCCTTCTTGATTCGGCGAATAATGCTCGCTTGATTGTTGCGCCATTCCGAACGCAAGAACCATGTGTATTTACAGATCGGTAATCCCGCGTGGAGGAACAGCGCTTTCATCGTCACCTTGTCCATGCCGCAGGATGATGCCAGCACTCCACAACCAACATATGGAATGTCTGCCATTTCCAGGAGACCCTGCACCGTACCGTCTTCGCCGAATGGACCATGCAGTACAGGAAAGACGACGTCGAGGCTTTCAGTGGATATAGATTCTGACGAACTTAGTGCGACCAGACCTTTTCTGGATGGATCTCCAAGAATCGCCACGCTACCTGCTGAATTTTTGAAGACGTCGTTAGGGAGGAGCTCTTTGGTTCCGGCAGGTAGTAAGGTGATGGAATCGTGAGGTGCCAACCACTTCCCTTCCTTGCTGATGGCGATTGGCACTACTTCATACTTGCGACGATCGATTGACTCGATAACTGCACGAGCCGAACGAATAGATACTTCGTGCTCTCCTGAACGGCCACCAAAGATCAAACCCACGCGGAGCTTTTTCGCCAACTGGTTGTCCTCTTAAAGAATAGTTTTGCCCAACGCTGAAAGGATTAGCTCAACTCCCAACTCAGCAGTCTTGTTATTGATGTCGAGCGCGGTATTGATCTCAACTACTTCCAAGGTGAGCATCCCGCCGGCTTCAGCTATCTTTTCCATCCCGAGATGCGCTTCGCGGTACGTAAGCCCGCCACGGACAAGTGTTCCAGATCCCGGCGCATCACCGGGGTCCAATGCATCTACATCAAACGTAACCGCATAACCACCACTGGCCTTTGAAGCAATCGTGATCGCGTCGTCCATGCACGCACTCATACCGCGTTCATCGATCTCTCTCATAGTGAACATCCGGATGCCGAGTTTCTTGATCAAATCGCGTTCACCGCGATCGATATCCCTTGCACCGACGTGCGCGCAGAACTTTGGATCGAGTTTTGGCGAGAAGCCACCGACGTTAATTAATTCAGGTGGGCCAAACCCGAGTGCGGCGGCCAAAGGCATTCCATGGATGTTGCCTGAAGGTGTTGTCTCCGGCGTGTTCATGTCGGCGTGCGCGTCAAACCAGATCAGGCCCAACGTTTCGTCACGTTCGCGGCAAAAAGCAGTCGCCCCTGAAAGTGATCCAATGGCGATCGAATGGTCGCCACCGAGAATCAGCGGCAGTTTTCCATTGTTCAGTATCTGCTGAACTTCCGTCGCGAGCTTTTCACAAGCAGCGCGAATCTCGTTCACATATTTTAATTTGTCTTGAGGATCAGGATTGTATTGAGGACGTTCGAGCCGCAGATCACCGAGGTCTTCAACCTGATATCCGAGCTGGGCGATTCTTTGATTGAGGCGGGCGACTCGCAATGCCGCTGGACCAATATCCACGCCTGCCATGCTGGCGCCGAAACCAAGAGGCACACCAAGAATAGCGACTGCTCGTTTTGGTTTTAGATCTGTCGCGCTGGGTGCGAGTGAATCGGCTGTCGGCGAAGAACCATTCATGGTGTAACTCTAGTTGCCACCCAGATTCAGATTGAATCCGCCGCCGCCTCCACCTTGTGACGGAAAGAATGGTTTAAGCAGTCCTGCCAACGCAGCCAGGTTGCGGGTTTGAATCAGCAGTTCTCCCGGACCAATGAACTCCGCAACGATACCTTCTCCGCTCATCATGCTGCGGAAGAAACCGGCGGCGGCTTTACGTAAAGTGTATTGCGTTGTGCCTTCCCAGGCCACCAGGTGACCCGTGTCGACTACATAACGTTCGCCGGGTTGCAATCGCTTGCGGTGGATTGCGCCAAAAGAGGAGACCAGCAGTAGTCCCTGTCCCTGAACCAGCATCACGAACAATCCTTCCCCACCAAAGAAAGACTTGGCGCCGCCCCACTTCGTATCGACCGTCAAACTCGCATCACCTGCGAGGTATGAACTTGACTGCACGAAAAATGATTGGTTGCTGAGCTCAATTGCAGCGATATCACCGGGAGTGCCTGGCGCAAAACTGACTTCACCAGGTCCACCTCGAGCGGTGAACGTCGACACAAAGGCCGACTCGCCACCTGCGGCCCGTTTGATGGCCCCGAGCAGTCCGCCTTTCATCTGTGATTGCAACTCGACATTGGCGGACATGGAAACCATCGCGCCGGCTTCCGCCTGGATCGACTGTTCAGGTTGTAGTTGAACTACCGCCAACGCGAAAGATGGTTGATGTAGTACTTCATATCGGTAACCACGTCCCTGCCCCCGTGAGTCTTCGTCGATATGAATTCCGTGTCCCGGATTGATCGGCGAAGTTGCGGTTGGGCCTCCAGCCTCGATGCGATAACCGCAGCCACCGCAAAAACTGGCTCCCTGCAACATTTGCGCGCCACACTTCGGACAGTTCATAGGACCACTCCTTGTGATTTCTTGACGATCAAAGCCACCGCTTCCTCTGGAGTACTCGCAAAATCGAGGACACGAATATCCTCGGTACTCACTGCCAGACATCTTTGCCACGACTCAACGACAGCGGGCCAACAATCTCCCAACAGGACCAACGGTCTTGGACCAATGACTCGAGTTTGAATCTTGTTCCACACGAGCGATAGTTCAGTCACCGTTCCCATTCCACCTCGAATAGCAACGAAACCAACAGAACGAGTTATGAGTTGTTGGAGACGTTCGTAGAAGTGTGGCGTGGCGACTTTGTCAGTGAGGTAACGATTGGGTTCCGCCTTGAACTGGTTCATGATAATTCCCAGAACGCGGCCACCCTTTTCATGAGCACCTCTGCTCGCAGCTTCCATCACACCCAGGTACCCGCCCGTACAGATCGTGTAGCCGGCTTCGGCAAGAAGTTCACCGACACGTCGTGCCTGAGCATATTCAGGTTCATGCTCTGCGCATTTCGAGCCGCCGAAAATGGTTACGATTCGCTCCTGAGCGTCGCTCATTAAACCACCTCACCACGAATCAGCAATGACCCCATGCGTCGATACTCAACCAGATCTTCGCGAGTCTTGAATGAGCCGCCGCTGTAATCGTCCGGCACGGGCGTGGGATCGTAAATGCGACGGTCTTCGACATTCATGAATCCAGCTTCTTTGAAGAGCGAGCGGTACTGTGCCGTGCTCAACAGTTGGACTGGTACCTTTAACTGTTCAATCCACTGATGAGAAGGTTTGCTCTCTTCGTACAGATCTACAACACAACTGAAGTGACCACCGGTGTTGAGTACGCGGGCGATCTCACGCAAGGCCTGAGGAATATCTGCATAGTAGTAGAGCGATTCCATTGAGAAGGCGTGGCTGAATTCACCATCAGCAAAGGGCAGCTTTTCCGCACTCGCAACCTGAAACTCGATATTCGGAAACTGTAGTGATGATTCACGGGCCACGCGGACCATCCCGTCGGAAATGTCGACGCCTACAATTCGGCCTTCCTTCGCGGTTTGCGCCATCAAGCGACCGGCCCATCCAGAACCGCAACCCAGATCAAGTACGCGGGCGTTTACTGGCAGGTTCATCAAGGCAATTGCCTGCTCGCCCACAGGTCGATGGCCGCGCTCCATGCTTTCGCCCTTGCCGGCGCGGGCCCAGTCGTTAAACTCGGTTCTTAGACGTTCATCAGGAGGTGTGGACATGATTCATTGATGATTGCCAATTGCCAATTGACGATTGCCAATAGCAAGCGGCATCCCAATCAACATTCAAAATGACGCTATGGCCGAATCCTATAGAGCATCCTTGGAAATGGAATCGTCTCTCGGATGTGCTCGATGCCGCACATCCACGCGGTGCAGCGCTCGATACCCATTCCGAAGCCTGCATGCGGCACACTACCGTAGCGTCTCAGATCCAGGTACCACTCAAAAGCCTCTTGCGGAAGTTCATGCAGCGCTATCTGTTCCTTTAAGAATTCCAGCGACGTAGCCCGCTCGCCACCGCCAATTACTTCGCCGTAACCTTCTGGAGCCAGAATATCGACACCCAGCGCGAGTTCGGGTCGTTCAGGGTCGCGCGCCATGTAAAAGGCTTTCACTGCGGCGGGATAGTGATGGACCATCACGGGGCGATCGAACTGACCCGAAATGTAAGTTTCATCGGGGGCACCAAAGTCGCCGCCCCACTCAAACTTGTTTTCGAGCGCTCCCGTGGCGTGGCCTTCAAGCAGCATCTTCACCGCGTCATCGTAGTGCACTCTGGGAAACGGAGGCTTAATGGCTTCAAGTTTCGACGTGTCACGTTCGAGTACCTTTAGTTCCTCAGCACGATCCTCGAGTACACGCTCTGCGATGTATGACAACATTCGCTCAGCCAGCGCCATGGTGTCATCGAGCGTCGCGTAAGCCATCTCAGGCTCGACCATCCAGAACTCAGTCAAGTGCCGGCGTGTCTTAGATTTCTCCGCCCGGAAGGTTGGACCAAAGCAATAAGCCTTTCCAAACGCTGCCGCTGTTGCTTCGTTGTAGAGCTGACCGGACTGAGTGAGATAGGCCTTCTCGCCTTCGAAGTAATCCACTTCAAATAAAGTAGTGGTTCCTTCACAGGCAGCGGGAGTAAAAATTGGCGCGTCTGCGAGCGTAAAGCCGTCATTATCAAGAAAGTCACGCACTGCCCGAACGACTGTGTGGCGAACTTTCAGGACAGCATGCTGGCGACGTGACCGAAGCCAAAGATGCCGGTGGTCCATCAGGAACTCAGTCCCGTGTTCCTTGGGCGTGATCGGATAGTCATGAACCTCGTGAAGAACCTCTGCGCTGATCAGGTCTATCTCGTATCCGCCCGGTGCTCGTTCATCGGCCCTTACAGTGCCACGAATCGTTAATGCTGATTCCTGTCCCAGCCCCTTGAGTGCCTCCCAAACTTCCGGCGCGATGGCATTCTTTAGAGCAACGGCCTGCACTAGCCCTGTGCCGTCACGCAATTGGGGAAAAAGGATCTTACCGCTGGACCGCATGTTGTAGAGCCAGCCCTTCAGCGTAACTTCTTGCCCAACGTACTTTGATAATTCGTTGATGTAAGTTTGAGGGGATTCGGATGATTGCAAGGATTTTGATTCGGTTGCCATTCGTAAGCCTAAGGTATTCAGTTAACTCTCACTCGTTCGCGGATCAAACGTCGTAGCGTCGGAAATCTCTCCAACCAATCTACTGCCTGACTGACAATCATCAGTGTGGGTTCGATGAACTGTTCGTAGAAGGCCCCACGTCCGGCAACACCGGTCTGATACGAGAAGGTTCCCGTAGCCTTCAAACCTCTCTGGATCGTCATCAGACGAAACTCGCGCGCAAATTCGTCAGGGTCGAGCACGGG
>DATBMP010000516.1:0-5637 GCA_036554845.1 Pyrinomonadaceae bacterium | reverse complement strand
TCCTCCCCTTCCCGGCTACTTGAACGAGGTCCGTGAGATTACGCGCAAAGGCGGAGCGCTTTTGATTTTTGATGAGGTGATGACTGGGTTCCGCGTCGCGCGAGGCGGGGCCCAGGAACTTTATGGTGTCACACCCGACATCACCACCCTCGGAAAGATCATAGGTGGCGGATTGCCGGTTGGTGCTTATGGCGGTAGCGAGGAGCTGATGCGGAACATCGCGCCTGCGGGTCCCATCTATCAGGCGGGAACACTGTCGGGAAATCCGTTGGCGATGACAGCGGGTCTGGTCACACTCAAACGTCTACGCGATATTTCGATCTATTCACAGTTGGAGGAAAAGACATCGCGGTTATGTCGAGGGTTGAGTGAAGCGGCGCTCGAAGCTGGAATCGAAACGGTTACGAACAGAGTAGGTTCGATGTGGACCAGTTTCTTCACTAGCGACGTGGTGACCGACTGGTTATCCGCGAACAAGAGCGACCGCACGAAGTACGGAAACTTTTTTCATGCGATGTTAACGGAGGGCGTTTATCTGGCACCGTCGCAGTTCGAAGCCGCTTTCGTCAGCCTGGCCCACACGGAGGCAATCATCGATCAGACCGTTGCGGCGGCAAGGAAGGCGTTTCAATCGCTGGGTCGGGAAGGCACTTGATTAGAAAGACAAATCATTCGGCAAGCGATGTGTCGCTGAAGCCCTCACAGTCGCGTCATCATAATTGGTCTACTACAAAGGCAGGTCGATCACCACGCGCGCACCATTCCCCGGCTCGCTGTTGATCGTTATTCTTCCGGAGTGCTGCTCCACAATCTGCTTCACAATAGCCAGTCCTAATCCCGTCCCACGTTTCTTTGTCGAAAAGAACGGTTCAAACACTCGATCGATTGTCGCCTGGTCCATACCGACTCCCTGATCAGCTATTGTGATCTGGGCGTAGTCGCCACCGCCACCGCCGTTATCGCGATTGTTGAGACTAACTGTCTGTGTGAAGATCTTTAATGGGCTCCTCTCGGGACTCGCATCAATCGCATTTGCCAAAACGTTAACGAAAACCTGACGCAATTGATCGGCGTCCCAGTGGCCCACTAAGCGTTCTTCGCTAAACCTCTTCTCAACCGGCGTATGCTTGTCATTGACCCTTCCTGAGACCAGATCAAGGCTGCTTTCGAGCAGTTCATGAAGATCAACATCCGCCGGTTCAAGGGCTTTCTGTCGCGAGAACTGCGTGACATCCACTACCAGTTTGTTCAGGTGCTTGATACCACGTTCGACGAGTTCAATGGTTCTGAGCGCCTCAGCATCGTTGACGCTGTCTCGCAACATCGAGACGCCCAGGCGGATACTGCCCAGCGGGTTCCTGATTTCATGGGCCACCTGAGTTGTTGCCCGCCCAACAGCAGCAAGTGATTCACTGCGTCGCAAGACACGTTCGCCTTCAGCCGCGGCCGTCGCATCCACGAGTGTCAGGATCTGTCCACGATCACCATCGATCGCCAGTGGCGAGGAATAGACGTCAAAGGTTTTCTGTGTTCCCTCATTTTCGATGCTCGCTACCCAGCGTCCGCGATAGGTTGCCGTATCGACTCGTGTGGCGGTCGCGGCATTCAACATCTTCATCGCGTCGTCGGGCCCGAAAGTTTCATTGATTGAAGCGCCTATCACTGCCGAGGGGAAGATCTTGAAGAAGGCTTCATTGGCGCTGCGAATGCGATCACTCTCATCAATTGCGGCGACTGCGCTGACCATGCCTTCCAGCAATTGAGTGGTGAAGGCACGTTCACGCTGGGTTTCATTCATGCTTACTCGCATTCGGCTAAACCATCGCTGCACTTCCCACATCGTCGCCGCGGCCACAAAGGCACCTATAAGAAGTGCCATCAAGGTCCACATTTTTATCGAACGCACCGCCTCATCTTCTCGAGCGCGAATCTGTGCCGTGATCTGATCCTGTTGCGGGGCCACCTGATCGAACAGAACGTTGAGATCTTCCTGGACTTTTTTGAACTTGTCGAAGCCTTCGAGTGAGTAGCGCCTTAAATCCTGGGTTACTTCTACAAATGATAGCGCGTCCTGGTGAAACGTTTGCCACACGGGATCATCCGAAAGCGGCGGACGTTCCAGTTCGCGTAGCTTCTCCTCGACGGCACTGCGCGATTCACCGAGCGGAAAATAGAACGGTGGTTTCAACTCCCTGCGAGACTCAGCTTCATGCCGAGTGCGTGCTTCGTTGTTCAACTTGGTCAATGCGTTGCGCAGTTGGAGTAGCAGTTCAACCCGCGCCGAATGTTGTTGCTGAAGAACGTGCGCGCTCGAACTCAAATTAGTCATTTGCAGGACACTTAAATAGCCGAGTGTGTAGGTGACCACGAGGAGCAAGGCGAAACCGACGAGGAGCGGACCCACAGTCGGCGCGATTTCACGTGCACGCGCGCGAATGTCACTGGCCCGTGGAGGCCTGGGAATTTTGGATTCGCCGGCTAAAGTCCCACTATAAACACGGCCATCCTTCGCGGACGAGGAACCTGCCGTGCGAGCGGTTTCGCCAGCCGGTTTTCGATCATGCGAATGGTCACCATTCACAGGCGTTGGTGTTTCCAGATCATCCATCGCTCTGCCTAATCGTGATGTGTGACGTTGCTGGGGCCGGTCACAAAACTATAGTTGATTTCAAACTTATGGACTAGGGCTTCGCATCCATCCAATTGTCGGCAATACCAACATCGACAACTAATGGCACATCAAGTTCGACCGCTTTTTCCATTTCACGTTTAAGTATTTCGGCAACACGCTCACTCTCGGCGTTTGGAGCCTCAACCAACAGTTCATCATGGACCTGCATCAACATCTTCGCCTTTAACCTCTCACGCTGGAATTCCTCATCAACGTGAAGCATGGCTATCTTCACTATGTCGCTTGCAGTCCCCTGAATCGGCATATTGATAGCTTCGCGTTCGGCGGCTTTGCGGATATTCGCATTCCTATCCGTGATACCGGGAAGTGGTCTGATACGACCATAGATTGAACGGACGTAACCGTGTTCGCGCGCGCGCAGCGGGACCTCTTCCATGTAACGCCGCACGCCCTTGTAAGTGTTGTAATAGTCTTCGATTACTTTCTTCGCCTCAGGCCGCGAAATACCAACCCGCTGTGACAACCCCCACGGCTCAATCGCATAGGCGATGGCAAAGTTGACTATCTTGGCAAATCGACGCGCCTCTTTAAGTTCCTGATCCGTTTTCGCTCCAAAGACCAACCTTGCCGTTCGCGAGTGAATGTCCTCACCTTTTTGAAACGCTTCGAGCATCACTGCATCTTGGGTGATATGGGCCAACAGACGGAGTTCGAGTTGGGAATAGTCTGCCGAGATGATCTTGTGGCCTTGCTCAGCAACAAACGCGCGCCGAATGCGACGGCCCAACTCGGTGCGGATCGGAATGTTCTGAAGATTCGGATCGCTGGAGGAAAGACGACCAGTCGCTGCCACAGTTTGATTAAGAAGACAATGAATTCTGCCATCGGCAGCAATCTGATGCGGCAGAGCGTCGGTGTACACGCTCTTAAGCTTGTCCAACTCGCGGTACTCAATGATCAATCGCGGCAGTTCAAACGACTGGGCCAACTCCTCCAACACAGCCTTACTCGTCGAGATGCGGCCCGTCGAGGTCTTTCTTCCGGAGTTGATGTTCAGCTCCGTAAGAACATCGCCAACCTGTTTGGGGGAACCGATATTGAATTCTCTTCCCGCCAGCGAGTAGATCTGCTTAGTCAGTTTCTCGAGTTCGCTACCGAGAAAGTTAGACAGATCTGACAAGACTTTCCGATCAACCTTTAACCCTGCCTGCTCCATTCGATAAAGGAGTGGTGCAAGTGGCAGTTCGATCTTTGAATAGATCGTTTCTAGTTTCTTCTCCAGAATTCTTTGATGCAGAACCTTTGCGGTTTGAGCTGTCAGGTCGGCGGCCAGGGCAGTTTGCCATTGCAATTCGGTCCAGGTGGCGGGCGGCGCCGGATGTTCTTCTCTACCCAATGCTTCGCGTGCGAGTTCAAGGAGTTCATATTTGCTTCGGTTCGGATCCAGCAGATATGCGGCGAGAAATACATCGTCTTTCACACCCTCAAGCTTGATGTTGAGTTGCGCGAGTAAGCCGACAGCTCGTTTTAGATCGTGGACCGACTTCTCAAGCAATCCGTTGCCGAGCACCTCGCGCAGACCGGGCAGCGCAGCCTCAAAACCTCCTTCGAAATGCTCCAGGTCGATATAAGCCGCCACTCCCGGGGCCGTGGCGATCGCGATTCCGCCCGAAGTTTCGTAATCGAAGGAGCACTGCTGCTCACCCGTTCCGGCGGGTGTCACATCCGCGACAGCCAGCGCGATGCTTTCGCTATTCCACACCGACTGCAACAACAGATCCAGGTCGGATTTCTTCGTTATCCTTTTATAGTTCGTTTCAACCGAGGACGTGATCGGCTGTGCGGCATCGGCAAACTCACGAGTGAGGTTCGCAAACTCAAGCTCTTTAAAGAGTTCATAAGCTGCACTTCGATCAGGTGGTCGCGCCTTCAATTCGTCGAGATCAAGTTCGATATCCAGGTCACATTTGATGCGAGCCAACTCACGAGACTGTCTGATGAGATCTGCGTTGTCCCGGAGCGACTCGCGGTAAGTCTTGTGCTTTACGTCTTCCCAACGCTCGAGTGCGTTTTCGATGGACCCAAACTGTTGAATGATCTGGACAGCGCCCTTTGCTCCAATACCCGGTGCGCCGGGAATGTTGTCGATCGAATCACCCATTAGCCCGAGAAGATCTACCAGCTTGTCAGCAGTCACTCCGAACTTCTTCTCTACCCATGCTTCGTCACACCACTCGATCGGCGGCACGGCTTCTTTGCGCTTCACGACCTGCGAGTTCTGTCTCATGCAGACGATCACTGGATCTTTGACCAGCTGGCACATGTCCTTGTCATTCGAAACGATCACCGCCTGCATGTTCTTTTTGGCGGCAGCGTGCGCCAGGGTTCCGATCACATCGTCGGCTTCATAACCGGGCGCGTTGATCACAGGAATGTTAAAGGCCTCGCAGAGACGGATAATGTAGGGCATCTGTGAAGCGAGATCGTCGGGCATCATCTCGCGGTTGGCTTTGTAGTCGGCGAATGTTTCGTGGCGAAAGGTCTTCTCGCGCGACTCAAAGATGGCAGCAATGTAGTTTGGTTGCTCATCCTGCAGCAATTTCCGCAGCATGTTAGTGAAGATATAGACCGCTTGAGTAACTTGACCTTTGGAGTTGGACAACGGGGCTACACGATTCGCCATCGGCGCAAAGAAAGCGCGGAAAATGTGCGACATTGAATCGATGAGAAAAACACGTTCGACTGGGTGATCCCCATTCGAAGACTGCTTGGTTGGCATTTGGTGTCGATCATAAAGAGCGGGTTTCGGGGTGTCAAACGAGGTATTTTCGTGTCAGAGGGCAGTGGTCAGTAATGGTCATTGCTCAGTAGTCAGGTGCCAAAGATTTCAGGTTGGGAAGGGTGGTTTACCCCCGCTGGTTCCCTTTTACGATCTCAATACTTCAGGTGCGGCGCCAAATATTCTCAGCTGGATGCAACCGAACCAGCGGGGGTAAACCACCCTT
>DATBMP010000507.1:0-4526 GCA_036554845.1 Pyrinomonadaceae bacterium | reverse complement strand
GCATCAGATTGTGCTCGCCTCTGATCAGGTGTGAATGCGCGTCTCGGTATTTGAGTTCAGCGAACACCTTCAGGGCTTCGTCACTTTGAGTTTCAATCAGAGTGGCGTGACCGATCAGGGCGACGCCTTCGAGTGTGCCTTCGTCGTTTCGGTAACCGTAAAAGAATCCCCGGTTGAGTGGGCTCTGGATTCCGTGATCAAGGATGTAGCTGGTCATGCAGACGGTATGAATCGGACGACGAGATAGAAATTCCAGGACCTCTGCCACGTCGTTATCGGTGAGAAGCACAGCATTCAAACAGTCCGCCGGTTGTTGGTCAGGTGACAATGTCAACGGCATGGCCATTCTCGGTTCGATTGTTGTGAAAGCGATTGACATGCTCTTTGTCTTTTGGCTTGAGGTGGGGCGGAACCACGACCGAAGAGCTTTCGGCCTCGTGGTTGGTTTAAAAGCAGATCAGTTCATGCACTTCGTGTTATCGCCATGGAGCATCGAGTTCAGGGCCTGCATTGCGGCATCGCCCATCACCACGCCATCTCCCATTACGACGCCGTCACCCATGACCACGCCGTCGCCCATGACAACACCGTCACCCATGACGACACCGTCGCCGAGGAAGTACTCGAGGCCCACGAAGCTCCAACCACTTCCCATCGGATTTCCATCGCTAGTGAAGACGAAGTTGGCGAGCTTTACGCCCTTGGTCCACATATTGAAGTTCAACGTCTGATAGCTCTGGAACTCATTCACGCCATCACCGAGCACGAAGCCTTTGCCATAGCTCTTCTGATACCGGGTGATCAATTCGCTTCCACTAACTGTTGTGCGATTGAGAACCAAACCCTGGGACCAGGGGAACGTATGCAATGCGATAGTTGTCTTCGCAGTTGGTGTTGATGCCAACAAGTTCGCGCCGTAGGAAGAGGGAATGTTGCCGAAGAGATCAGTACGAACAAGACGAGCCACGGCGACGGCACCTGCGATGTTCAACTGGCCCGAACCCTGTTCGAGTGTGTTGAATCCGGCGAGTGGTTGGGACGTGTACATCAGGATCGCTTTGATCAAGTTAGGCGTCAGCTTTGGATTGGCTTCAAACAGCATTGCGGCCGCGCCAGCGACCATCGGAGTACTCATCGAAGTTCCACTTAGCGACATCAATTTCATGTTGCTGGTGGTGTAGTTGCTGGTGCCAAGTTCCGGATTGTTCTTGAGGAGGTAGTTGTTGTAGGCGGCAGCCGAGACGATCTTGTTACCTGGCGCCACGAGGTCGGGCTTAATCAAGTTGTCGTAATGACGAATGCCTGCCCTGTCAGTGGTGAAGCTGCGCGTTGGACCACGTGAGCTGTAGGTGACGACGCTGTCATCCTGCCGTGAATCGGTACCAAAGCTGTTGCTGGCGCCGACTGTAATTGCCGATGGCTCGTTACCCGGCGAATGAATCGCTCCGTAAATCTTTGTGCCGTTTTCGTTCTTGCCATTGTTTCCGGCAGCTGCGGCAACCACGATTCCGGCATCGACGAGTTTGCGAACAGCGACGCAGATAGGGTCGTTCTCGTATGAGTTGAACGACGGGGTTCCCAGGCTGAGATTAACTACACGAATGTTGTAGGCGTGGCGATTGGCGACGATCCAATCAAGCGCGGTCAATACACCGGTGATGGTGCCAAGACCTTTCGAGTCGAGCACCCGAAGGTTTACGAGATTGGCTCCCGGAGCGACACCTTCATACTTGCCATTAGTTGCTGCACCTTCACCAGCAGCGATCGCTGCTACGTGAGTGCCATGACCAAAAGGATCGTCGGTGCGATTCTCACCAGTGAAATCCTTTTTGAAAGTGATCTTGCCCGCTTTGGCGAATGACTTGTGGTTCGAATCGATGCCTGAATCGACGATAGCGATAGCGACGCCTGAACCGTCGAGTTCACCTTTCAGACCGAGAAGGCTGCTTTGTCCTCTAACCTGTTCGGCTCCCGTTGTTTCGCTCACGTGACCAAAGCTACGAACCGGTGCGTCGAGCGAGATATAGGTGACGTCGGGGTCGAGCGCGAGAAGATCAGCGGAGTAAGCTGGGGCTTCAATCAAACGGATGTTCAAGCTTGCGAGTGTTTTCAGAACCAGACCGACCAGGCCATTCAAGAGTCCACCCAGCAGCCCGCCACTGTCAGCACTCGAAGGCGTGGACTTCTGCTGGACAATCATCTTTACTTTGGCGTTTGCGTTGCCAGACGAAATGAGCTGGCGAAGATCGGGAGCAACCTTGTCGATTGTGAGTAGGGGAGCGGCCGCTGGTTTTGCTTGTGCTTGTCTGGTGCTGAAAACGAGAGAGGACACCGCGAGCGCTGCGAGCAATGCTATTGCAACGAAACGGTTTAGGAGTTGGGGGCGCCTGAGCATCTAGGTTTCCTCAAGGTTCTCAAATTAAAAAGTTCACGCCGTCATCCGAGCAGTTCTCAACTGCAACCTGGCACAGTGACTTTCGTCCTGTGGGCTGTCCTTCGGGAACTCCCACTGCCGTATCGCTCTGGGTGCGACTTAGGCTGGTAAGTGTGTGCCCGCTCCAGCTTTCGCTTGGGAGAAGGCCTTTATCGGTGACGGTCGTGAACTTTAAAGAGCGAGCTCAGAGATCGAGCGGGCTCACTAGTGCGAGGCGTGTGCCAGCAGTCGAGTGGCGAAAAAAGCCGGAAAATAAGAGGGTTTTTGAGAATTGGAGCGGGCGGGCCTTCAGGATGAATCGGTCAGAACGGTTGACTTGACCGGATCGCTTTCAGTTTGACTGATAGAGTAGTCAAATCAGAGTTCCTTCAGATTGGCTCCCGGTAGAACTCATAAGCGCGCAACCTCTTGTGACGTTTTTGCACCTTAAGCTCCAAAGATCAGCGACGGGTTCGGGTCGAATATTTCTTAGGTTAGGAGTGAGGCAGGAGAGAGTTATGAGTTTCAAGATCAAAACGTTGATCCCGCTGGTTGGCATGCTTTTCTTGTTTGGAGTTGCAGCGATCGCTGTGACACGTCACGCGCGACAGCTTGAACACGCGCTTCCCAAGACAACAGGCGATCTGACTAAGGTGAAGTTGATTGAGATTAGAGACGCCTCAGGTCAACAAGTCCTCCGGGGCACGCCTACGTTTACTTCTGAACCCGACGGCGACATCGCTGGGTTTGTAGTATTGGAAGGCCTTGGAACCACAGAAGCAGCCGGCCAGGCGGAACTCGAAGTTTCCGACGAGCAGAAGGGTGTTCGAGAACAGGAATTGGAGATCGAGATAAAGAACCTCACGCCTAACGCGACGTTTAGTTTGTATGTCGACGATAAACCGGTCGCAACCTTCAAATCGAATTCACGAGGCCTCGCGGAATTGGAATTGAAGAACCACCATCCGTAATGTCCGTTGCCACGGGCTCGCCGTTTCGTACCGCACGCTTCCAGCCATAAAACGCGTCAGGATTTTCATGATTCGCCGAATTCACGGGCTTGCCCCGTGGAGTTCCACGTTGGCAGCCGCAGATCACTGACCCAGCCACGTTACCGCGATCGAACCAAATCGTTTCAGAAGGTGTGAGCGATTGAGGTAGAATCTCGATAGCAACCCACAAATAAAACTCATTGTTCCTCTCGATAGTTTCAAAGGAGGTTCAAATGAACCGCTACCGGGTTTCCTTTTGCGCTCCGGTTGTTCTTCTTCTCCTGGTAACTTCGTTAACCTTTGCTCAAGACAAGTCCAACACATCTCAGTTGCCGGCGTTTGCTCAAGTCAGCGAGCGTTTGTTCCGCGGCGGTCAACCACGCACCGGAGGCTTTCAACAACTCTCGAACCTTGGAATTAAGACGATCATCAATCTTCGTGGCACTAGTCAACGCACGCGACTAGACGAACTGGAAGCGACGGCGTTGGGAATGCGTTACTACAACATTCCGATGCCGGTTTGGGGGCGGCCAAGGGATTCTCAGGTGTTGCGCATTCTTGAAGTCATCAGCTCTCCAGACAGTGGGCCAACATTTATTCACTGCCGGGACGGTGTGGATAGAACAGGAACCATCGCTGCACTCTATCGAATCACTTACGATGGTTGGTCGGCTGAGGCGGCCTGGGCCGAGGCTGGGACGCGTGGAATGCGCCGGCACCAGATCTGGATGCGCGAATACATCTGGGATTTTTCGGCGCGCTGGCAGCCATCAGATGGTGAACAGGAAGGCCGCTTGATGGTCCATGGTTACAGTGATGAGTTTTACGATCGTCTTGGTTCAGGTGTGCGAAAGAGTGAACGAGCGGTGTTCACGACAGAGAAGGGAATTCGCAAATTCGCGCGTGGGATGTACGGGGTTTTTGGCAGCATCTTCTAACGGTAGATGTTGAAAAAAGAGATGTACCCGCGGATAAACGCGGAGAACGCGGATCAGAGAACTATGGTGAATGGCCCTCTGATCCGCTTATCTGCGTCTATCCGTCCATTTTTTTGTTGCCCGGCATGTATACTTTGCTTCCCCTAAGAATTCACGTCGTATTTTTGGCAACTACTTATGAAG
>DATBMP010000483.1:0-3113 GCA_036554845.1 Pyrinomonadaceae bacterium | reverse complement strand
AATGGAAATCGGCACCCTAAGATCACACTCCAAACCTTTTGTAATTCAGCAAAGATAAATACAATACGCCGCACGCATTACACAAAGAACGAGGGTGAACCGTTCACCGTAATCATCGAATTTCCGGAACGGGTCGCCGATTGAAACTTTTTCCTTGATACAACGGTACGAGTCTCGTTCCTCCCGTGTACGACAGGACCTCCGAAGCTATTCAGTTTCGGGGGTCTTGGCGTAAAGGACAAAGGTTTAACAAGGTTTAGCGGCGGACAAGGAGTCGCTTGTGGGTACCCTTTACAAAAGCTTCCTGCTGTTTGCGATGAATTGGCTAGATGCGCAGCTAACGATTGTTTGGGTGCGTTTGAATGTTGCTACAGAAGGAAACGCGTTGATGGCCCTGCTCTTGGACCATGGTGAAGCTCCTTTTGTCCTTGTTAAGTTGTTTGTCGGAGCTTTTGCAGCTTATGTGCTCTATCGTTGGTCTCATTTCCCCCTCGCGCGTCGGGGAATGAAAGTCGTTCTCACCGTCTATCTCCTGCTGATGGTCGTTCATCTTGTTACCGGTTTTTCGGCTCTTGGTTGGCACACGCCGGAAGCGGTCCTTGCTCACCTTTTCAGCTTGCCTCGCACGGTCCTCGCCGCAATCTCCTAGATCCTCAACGGAATACGGACGGACACGTCAGCTTTTGCACACCCCTTGCAGTCCACTCCGCGCTGGCCTAAATTTATAGTCAAAAGCCCTACTGAGGTTTTCAGCTAACCAGCAATCCCAGTGTCGCTTGTGAGGCATCTTAACGAAACTCGCCATTACGAGTTCATATCGAGTGAAGAGAAATTCAGCCATGTATAAATTAACCGCGCGCCAGATTCTTGTTGTTGCTCTTATCTCAGGACTTTTTGCGGCAGTAGTTGTTGCGGTCGTTGATCGGTTGTCAAATCGTTTCCAACCTGAGACGGCTGCCTTTACCGAAGGCGCGCCGTCGGGAATTACCGACCCGACAAAAGCAACGGACGAACAGAACAACATTGAGATCTATCGAACTCTGTCGCCTGGCGTCGTCAATATCCATTCAACGTCATACGCTCGCGACTTCTTCGGTTATGTGGAGCCGCAGGAAGGTTCTGGATCAGGATCCATTCTCGATCAGGACGGAAATATTCTTACCAACCATCACGTGATTGAAGGCGCGCAGAGGGTGGCAGTCAGTCTCGGTGGAGAGAAGGTCTACTCGGCCAAGGTTATAGGAAGCGATCCCGACACTGATCTCGCGGTCATCCGGTTGGTTGAAAAGCCGCGCGAGCCATTAACGGTTGTGCCTTTGGGAGATTCTGACAAGTTGGTCGTCGGTCAGAAAGTACTGGCAATTGGAAATCCATTTGGTTTGGATCGCACGCTTACTACAGGGGTGATTAGCGGATTACAGAGACCAATTCGTGCCCGCAACGGACGTCCCATCGAAGGTGCGATTCAGACGGATGCTTCAATCAATCCCGGAAACTCTGGTGGTCCACTGCTCGATTCACATGGACGAATGATCGGGATCAACTCTCAAATCCTTTCACCGTCAGGTGGGTCAGCGGGAGTCGGGTTTGCAGTCCCGGTTAATATCGCCAAAAGAATCGTTCCTCAGTTGGTCCGAAACGGCGTGGTGACGCGTCCCAAGTTAGGAATCACAACCCGCGATGTCGAGGCGTTGAGATCTCAGGTCCGATTACCAGTCTCAGAAGGGGTTTTGATCTGGCAGATTGCCGAGGGTGGTGCAGCGTCGAACGCCGGGTTACGTGGACTGACTCAAACTGAAGATGGCGAGATTGCATTAGGCGACATCATCGTCGGCATTGATGGTGAAAAGGTCCGCAATGCTGATGATCTATATCGAGCTTTGGACAAACGACAGGTGGGCCAAACCGTAGGAGTGGAGGTCGTCCGGAATGGCCAGCGAGTAACGGTGCCTGTTCGGTTACAGGAATCGCCGGCCCGACGTGGTGTATTTACCAGGTAACTCTATGTTGTAACGACTGGTGCACTCGAACAGACGATTTCTGCAGCTGTAATTGACAGATCTCGCTAGCATCCAGGGGAACACAAAGCTCGTAGACACTGAAACCAAACCTGCTTCAGTGAATCAAACAAACCACTTCTTTAATCTGGGTTATGGCTGGCTTTGCAAGCATTGCTGTGCGGAAGATGCTGATTGCAGACAACACCAGTCGTATTCTGATCCGAATCAACCCCGACAGACTTCACTGCCACTCGCACGCTGGACCGATGAAACTCGTCACGCGTTGCAATGTCCACGTTGCGGAATTGAAGAGTTGGTAAGTCGAACTTAAGTCAGCCAGTTGATTTCGGCGCCCCAGATAATCTACGGAGCGCGGCGACTCTTTCAACAGGATCACCGTAGCGGTCGCTGTAGTCATTCCTACTGCGTTCGATCACATCCAACGCTTCTTCGCGGCCATAAACGTCAACTATCTCCACTCGCCGCGGTGCATCACCGGGCAACTGTTTGTAACTCAGGAAATAGTGTTTCAATCGGTCAATCAAACCTCGCGGAGAACCCGAGATATCTTCGATGTGACCAAAGGCAACATCGAACTCAAGCACGGCGATAATCTTGTCATCAGCCTGATGACCATCAATCATTCGCAGACCCCCAATCGGCCGTGCTCGAAGAAAGAAGGCGCCTTGCGCAAAAGTCTTCTCAGTCAAAACGCAAATATCCATCGGGTCGCCATCGCCCTTAATTCCTGTCAACCCAGTCCGCATCGCGCATAGTGCTGCTACCTGGTCCCCGCAGTAGGTCTGCGGAATAAACCCATAAGGTGTTGGACAAAGTGATGAATAACGTTGTGGGCGATCGACGCGGAGATGGCCAGAGGTCTTGTCTAATTCATACTTGACTACGTCAGTAGGAACGATCTCCATATATGCATTTAATGTCGCAGGAGCGTCGGCCCCGGGCGAAACTCCGTGCCATGGATGCGCCTGAAACATGAAGGTGAATAGGTTCTCGATACTCTCCTGCGACATCGAACGCCTCCCCGGTAAGGTCGGTTTCTGCCCCAACTGTGGCGGTGATAAAATCCTATCGCAAGTTGAGGCGTTCACGAAT
>DATBMP010000482.1:0-8353 GCA_036554845.1 Pyrinomonadaceae bacterium | reverse complement strand
GCCGATTGCTAATCTGCTGCTAACGTTTTCTCAATAGCGCGAACTCCGAGTACAAGAAAAATCAACAATCAACAATGTCAATAATTTGGCTTCATTAACTCTCATGCCCAGGAGACCGTTATGTCACAAGAAAGAGTAGATAGGGTCCGCAACATGTATGCAGCGTTTGGCAAAGGGGACATCGCAACTGTTCTGGGATCCCTCGATCCACAGGTGCAATGGTGGGAGGCCGAGAATTTTATCTATGCGGATGGAAATCCTTACGTTGGTCCAAATGCTGTGCTCGAAGGTGTCTTCATGCCACTCGGCACTGAATGGGAAGGATTTGCGGTCGGCCCGGAAAATGTTCTGGACGCCGGAGACGTGATAATTGGCTATGGTTACTACAGTGGCACTTACAAAGAGAGCGGCGCGCACGTGCGAGCACAGTTCGCGCACTTCTTCACTTTTGAAGGCGACAAGATAGTAAAGTTTCAGCAATACACTGACACGGCACAATTCCTGAAGGCTGTTAATGGCCGTTGATGTGTCAAATAAACAGACCTTTTGACCCACTAAGTTACAGAGTAATCACCAAACACGTTCGTTGCGGTTCGTGTGATTTGTGGATCGCATTACTCACCAAGGAGCTACGCACGCATGCGGAACAAGTCGCTTTGGCCCAAGGCTCTCATCACTCTCATCATTTGTCTCGTTCTTCAGAGTTCAACAACCCAGGTTGCTTATTCACAAAGAGGGGCAGAAATCACGCCCGAGATAATCGCGCGGCGTCATGCAATCGAGACTGAACTTCAATCGATTGCCATTGTCGAACGGAAACTGATGATTCCGATGCGCGACGGTGTGCGAATCGCCACAGACGTATACCGGCCCAAAGACACTTCCAAAAAATATCCAACGATCTTTGTGCGCACACCCTACAACTTCAATTTCTGGGATGTGCGTAATGGCGCGCCGAGAGATCTGTCGAATGAACTCGAGGCGGTCAAGCGCGGCTATGCGTTGGTTGAGATGAATGAACGAGGTCACTTCTTCTCTGAAGGTAACTACGACATTCTTGGCCCACCCCTCACGGACGGTGAAGACGAGCTGTCCTGGATAGCGAAACAATCGTGGTCAAACGGCAGGGTGGGAACGATTGGTTGCTCGTCAACGGCTGAATGGCAGTTAGCTGTCGCCGCGCAGGGCAATCGGGCTTTTACAACAATGATTGCGCAGGGCTACGGTGCAGGAGTGGGACGGGTTGGTCCATGGTACGAACAGGGTAACTGGTATCGAGGCGGTGCGGTCCAGATGCTTTTCATCGCCTGGCTTTATGGTCAACAAAACCAGGTGCGACCAATGTTTTCTCGAGACACGTCGCAAGAAGATCTGATTCGCGCTTCCAAGTCGTTTGACCTCGCCCAGCAGTTGCCACGCGTTGATTGGTCCAGGGCCCTGCGACACCTTCCGGTAAAGGATATTTACAGGGCCATTGATGGTCCACGCGGCATCTTTGCCGACCGCATGCCTGTTCCAACGGGCGGAGCAATGATCGAGCGCGAGCCGAATGATCCTGCGTGGTACAAGGGCGGCCTGTGGCACGACAACATGAAGATCAACATCCCGGGATTCTGGTTCATGTCCTGGTACGATGTCTCGGTTGGTCCAAACCTCGCTGCCTACAATCACGTCCGAAACACTGCGAGCCCCGAAATCGCTAATCAACAGTACGCCGTGATCGCGCCGACACTTCACTGCGCCTACAAACGCGCAACTGAAAACACAATCGTTGGCGAACGCAGTATGGGTGACGCGCGATTGAATTATGACGAGCTGACTTATGGTTGGTTCGACCACTTCCTCAAAGGTGAGAAGAACGGAATCCTCGAGAAAATGCCGAAGGTGCGTTACTTCACAATGGGCTTGAACAAGTGGCAGTCGTCCGATACGTGGCCGCCTCGTGGTGCGCGGCAGATGATGCTTTTCTTATCCAGCGGGGGCAAGGCAAACACACTAAACGGCGATGGAGTTCTGATCGCGGCAGCGCCGGAGTCGGATAATCCGGATCGATTTGAATATGATCCGATGAATCCCGTGCCGTCAGTTGGTGGAAATGTTTGTTGCACGGGAAACGCGATTGCTGGCGGCGCGTTTGATCAAAGGAAGAACGGGGAGCGACCGGACATTCTTGTCTACAGCACCGAACCGCTGAAAGAAGGGATCGAAGTGAGTGGTCCAATTGAGGTAACTCTTTACGTCTCGTCCGATGCGAAAGACACAGACTTCACGGTCAAGCTGATCGATGTCTATCCCGACGGCCGTGCTTACAACCTGGACGAGACGATTCAGCGAATGCGCTACCGCAATGGATACGACAAGCCCATTGTTTGGATGGAGTCAGGTAAGATCTACAAAGTGACTCTCGGGCCGATGACGACAAGCAACTTTTTCGAAGCAGGACATCGCATTCGGATTGAGGTATCGAGCAGCAACTTCCCACGCTTTGATCGAAACCTGAACACTGGCGGAAAGAATTACGACGAGTCAAAAGGTGTCGTCGCGAAGAATGCAGTACACCATTCCAGGCAGTACCCGTCCGAGGTGAAGATTACGGTGGTCAGGAAGTGATCCGTCACTGTATTTCCTCCTCTTCGATATTGCCAAAAAAACTAGACGACACTTCTGGTGCGAGCGCAGATTTTTTAAAGACTGATATGAACGTTACTCGCAGGAAATACCACTCTCTTCACGAACTGCATTCCAGGAAGCGCGCGTTTGCAATTACAGCACTGCTCCTGCTCTCGGGTTTTGTGTCTGCGCATCAAGTCGATCAGGTAAAGCGAGGTAGGCAAAAGCACGAACTTCAGCAACGTGAAGACATGGTCTTTGAGAAAAAACAGACCGAGAAGCTATTGGGTATCGGGCTTCAAGACTTTCCTGGGCCACAAGGGCCATCCGGATGGGACGACCTGCCGACAATCAGACCTGTCTTCCGGTTCAGTAAGCTCGAAAGATCGCCAACGGGACCTGGACCACGCCCCAGCTATGAGGTGCGATCGATCGTCTCGGCTGAGGCGCCCGATGGTTCCGTCTATGAAGCTTATAGCGGTCGTGATGAGTACGAACTCTCACCCGATCATGGATTTGCGGCCACTTATGAGAACAGGCGGCAAATGTACGGCACGCATCATGGATATTCATTCAACCCGCAGAATGTTTTCATCGGCAAGCGGGTCGCAGGTCGAATTAAGCCAACGCTCTTCTTTCGCGATGTTGGTTCTCACGATACAGCTCCGCACCATCTTGCAATTGACAACAAAGGAATGGCCCACCTGATAGTCGCCGACGTCAATATCTTTCAGGACAATCGACTCGACTTGTACTGGGTCATAGGTGATCCCGTGACCGGGAAATGGATTACCGCGTGGCAGATCGATCGCCGAGGCTTCACTAGTTGGTCTCATCCGTGGAGCGCCATGTGGGCCGATAAGGTAAACGTACTTTGGAACTGGTGTGACGAGAGCATCAATAAGAATGCACCCGGGATGGGAATATTCTTTCTCCAGTGGCATCCAGCCGGGTTCAGCCGCAAGGTGCGTGTCGTTAAAGGGACGCCAAGATCGTGGGATGCGGCAGTAGACAAGAAATCTGGAAGGCTTCTCTTGGTCTATGCGAACGAAGCTGGCGTTTTTGTAACGTCACGACCGGAAGGTGGCTTATGGACTCGCCCTGCGCTTTTGAAGCATCAGCCGAGAGAAGATGTTTCGGTAAAAAGCAATGACGATGGAAGTTTCATCATACGGACCGGTTCCGAGGACACCCGTGAATGGGTTGTACGTCCGCGGTGAATCGCATTAACAAAAGCCATGGTCGACTCGATTATCCGCTGCGTCCTCGAACGGCTTTAACTACAAGAGTCTGAGAATCCTACGTCTCATTCACACTGGGCTTCAGCCCGGTGTTAAGGCGCACTGGATAATCAGGTAACCGTTTCAACGGTCTCCATTTCGGCGGCATAGAACTTCTATGTTGTCAGTAACTTCGCTTGGCAAATCGTTAAAGCGGTTCCTTGGTTCGTGGACTTGCTGCCGCTCACCGGGCTGAAGCCCGGTGAGAATGAGAGTGGTTGATCAGACTTTTAAGGCCAGGCCCCCTCGAACCATTACCATTTTCGTTCAAAGCTCGTCCAACACGTTCTGAGGAGCTTGCTTACAATGCGCACACTGAAACACTTCGCCGTTGCAACGCTAATCTTGCTTCTTCTCTTGCCCTCAGTCTCTGCACAGACAACCGGCGTCACCGCGATTCGTTGCGGTCGTCTCATCAATCCAGTGGACGGCTCTGTAACTCAAAACGCGATCATCCTCGTTCGTGGAGAGCGTATCGAGCAGGTTGGCTCGAATCTGAGGATTCCAGAAGGCGCAAAGGTAATTGACCTGTCTGCTTACACCGTGTTGCCTGGTCTAATCGATTGCCACACTCACATTCTGCTTCAACCTGAAGACGAACGCGGCGCTCCGCCAGTCGTTACAAAATCGCAAGCCTATCGCACCGTGCAGGGAGTGGCCGCTGCCAAAAGAGATTTGGAAGCCGGCTTCACCACGATGCGTGATGTCGACAGCGAAGGCGCCGGGTTTGCCGACGTCGCCATCCGCGATGCGATCAATCGTGGCATCGTGCCTGGTCCGAGATTGCTGGTCTCAACTTATGCGCTGACGATCACCGGCGGACATATGAACAATGCGGGACTGAATCCTGACATTCACATCCCTGAACCGGCGACGCTAACTGACTCACGTGACGCGATGATTGCCGAGGTGCGACGTGAAGTTAAGTATGGCGCCGACTGGATCAAACTCTACGCCACGGGAACCATTCGCCATGTTGATCCGATAACGCTCGAATCGCTGAGCCAGGTTTCGCTTGAAGATGTGAAAGCCATTGTTGCTGAAGCAAGGCGTTGGCGGCGCGACGTTGCGGCTCACGCATACGGAGGTGATGGAGCGAAGAATGCCATTCGCGGAGGCGTGCGATCAATTGAGCACGGCATGATGTTGGACGATGAAGCACTGAAGCTGATGGTTGAGCACGGAACTTACTGGTGTCCGACGCTTTCGGTTTACATTCCCGAGCATGAAGAGGAGAACAATGAGTTTCGGCGAAAAATAATCGCCAGCCACAAAGCAGTGTTCCAAAAAGCGATGCAGCTGGGTGTGAAGATTACTTTCGGAACGGATGTCGGAGCATATGAACATGGCACATCGGCGCGGGAGTTTGTTCGCATGGTCGATTACGGGATGAAACCGATTGATGCGATTCGCACTGCAACCGTTCGTGCGTCTGAGTTGCTGCGAATGGAAAATCAGATCGGCACGATCGCGCCGGGCAAGTTCGCAGATGTGATTGCAGTGGAAGGTAATCCACTGGATGACATTAAGGCTTTGCAGCGAGTGACTTTTGTGATGAAGGCAGGCCAGGTGTACAAATCGCCGAGATGAAAGTTTGTGCGCGGATGAACGCTGATGACCCGAATCAAAAACCACAACTTAAACGTTCTTTCCTTTCCGCGTTATCAGCGTTCATCCGCGGCTCATCCTTTCCTGCTCCCGATGATTTAGTTCACCGATGACAGGGTCGAGGTCAGTCTTGTGACTAAAAGCGCGAGATCGAGAAGGGGAGACAACAGTCTATGACCAAACACATTGGTATCGTTGCAGGTAGCGCTCCGGGGGCGGCGTTGTGTTACAGCACGATTTGCAAGGAGGCGCCAGCGCTTATGGGTGAGCACAATCATCCTGAGATAACCATGAATTCGGTGCCACTCGCAGAGCACATGAATTACATTCGCGCAAACGATTGGGAGACACTGGCCGCCGTTCTCGCTTCCTCTGCACAGAAGCTTGCGCAAGCTGGCGCGGACTTTGCCATCTGTCCAGACAACACCTATCACCAGGCGTTCAAGTACCTGATTCCACAGTCGCCTATCCCCTGGATACACATCGCCGAAGCCGTCGCTGAAGAAGCAAATCAGTCGGGTCATAAACGACTGGGAATACTGGGTACAAAGTATCTGACGGAAGGTGGAGTTTATCCTGAGGTCTTACAGAAGTTCGGGATCGAAAGCGAAATACCGGACGAGGCAGATCGGAATAGAATCAACGAGATAATTTTCAATGAGTTGGTCAACGAAATCTTTCCCGAAGCATCTCGTCTCTACTTCAATGAGGTTGCCGAAAAACTCAAGTCGCGCGGTTGTGACGCAGTCGTTCTCGGTTGCACTGAGATACCGCTCATTGTACGGCCGGACGACACGCCACTTCCCACGCTGGATTCAACGCGCCTTCTCGCTCGCGCGGCATTGAAGCGGGCGCAGGAGTAATAGTTAGTGGCGCCCTGTTGCACTTTCGACTGCGCTAGCTCGCACTTCCAGTAGGTTATAGCCCTCGAATGAGCTCGCAAAAAACTCCTTCTGTTTGGGCTGTGCCGCATCCCTTGCGGTAAGCCTGCGGCTTACCGTTAGCCAACCTGATTAGTCAGGCTATGCCTGACCTCTTTTATCTTAGAAGCATAGCCTCAATTAGAATATTTGAGAGGTTTCGATAAGCCATAGGCTTGCTGCAAGGAATGCGGCAGAGCGACCATTTACCTGAATTTTGCGCAACAACGTCGGGCCCAAGAGCCTGTGTGAAACTCAGATCCTAGTCGCATGCATGAGGTGGCACTAAGACATTTTGTGCAAAGCCGCCGCCGATGTACGCTCCTGCGAGATCGACGATCACTCTCAAAACGTCTCCGTCTCATCCGCGGCAGCAGCTTAAGTCGGGCCCCAGCCTTCGATCCTTACGCGGCGGATGCTCAACTTGCCAGGAACGCAGCGGAAACCACCACGAACAATAACAGCGCAAAGGCACCAGCTAGTGCGCGTCCCAGCTGTCGCGTGTGCTGCTTCGCTTCAGCCTCCTGGTCCAACGAAGCCGCTTCGTTCAGCCAAATCATCTGCGTATAAGCCTGCATCTCATCAAGTCGCGAGTGCACTGGAACGTTGAATCGATTGTGAAAGGGATTGTGATACGGATCTTTGATTCGAGTCTGCTTCATGGTCTGCTACTCCTCTTCTTAGCCTGTGTGAGGGGCGTCGGGTTGCAGACGTAAACGGCAACGACTGTGCCGAGGGAAGTTTTCGTTGGTTTTAGGCGGGATGGTAGGAAGTTCAGAAACGGGATTGCCCATTTCCGTCATCCACCTACACCAACTCGGGCAGACTCGATAATGAAGTCGTCGCTTGCCGATTGCCTGGATCAGCCTGTGACGGCTACTTTGCTTGTCCGAACGAATACAACGAATCCCGGGTGCGGATGTAGAGATTTCTCCCGGCAATTGCGGGCGTGGCCCAACACTCTTCGTCCAAGTCGTTTACTGCGAGGATCTCCCACTGTGCCCCAGCTTTGAGCACGGTGACCTTGCCGCTGGCGCTGACCATGAAGACCTTGCCGTCAGCTGCAACAGGGGAAGCATAGTAATCCTCCAGAGCATCGGGAGTGCGACCCATCTTTAAAACTTGTCCGGTCGTCGGATCAAGACTCGTCACGATCCCGCCCTCCTTCATCAGATACATCACGCCTCGATAGAGTAAGGGCGCTGGGATATTCGGATAGGCTTTCTTGAGGCGCCAAACAACGTTCGTAGGCGTCAAGTCGCCCTGACCGCCCAAACGGGCCGCGGTTATTCCGTGACCGCCAACGGTTGAATTGCGGGCGAAGTCATATTCACTGCGCTCAACGTATCCGTCGTTATTAGGGTCCAGCCATCCGAAATGATCGTAAGCTTCAGCATGAGGCTTTGCTTCCTCACGTTGAACTCTTCCGTCTTTATCCTTGTCCAACTGCTTCAGAATTTCGTCGAAGGGTGGAAGAAACGGTTGCTCGCCGCCTTCACCGACAACATAGACCATATCTGCTGCCAGTACGGGCACGCCTTTAGGGTACGCGCCGATATTGGTGATCCACCACAATCGCTCTCCTTTATCGAGTGAATACGCATCCAGCGTTTGTGAACCGGGGACGATTACTTGCGGTGGGCCAACCTTTGGCGTGTAGATCGCGGGCGTGGAAAACCCTTCCTGATTGGGACGACTCTTTTTCCAAAGCATCTTTCCATTGCGCGCATCGACAGCGATGATGAAAGAGTTTGTTCTTTGGTCGCAGATTAGCAGCAATGTGTTACCCGCAAGCACCGGCGATCCCGCCATGCCGTAGAAGCTGTTAAATGGTCCCAACGGCGCCCGCCATCGCTCCTCACCATCTGGTCCATATGAGATCAATCCCAGCTCTGCGAAAAACACGAAGACGTTCTTGCCATCGCTAACCGGGCT
>DATBMP010000376.1:0-10487 GCA_036554845.1 Pyrinomonadaceae bacterium | reverse complement strand
ATCGTTCTCGCTACCAGTAAGTGGGGGAATGGTTTTGTCTTGATAGCGGTTTATGCCGACCAGCACTGCGAACTTTGATGGTTGCTGCTCTTTCGATTCATTTTGAGTCTGTGTAAGCAGGGGAGCGGCAACAAATAGACCGGCAAGTAGCGCTAAAAAGCTTTTCATAATGGAGAGTAGTTGCTTATGGCCAATGCTCAGTTGCGAAAGATATCAGTAAGGAAGGGCGGTTTACCCCCGCTGCTTCAGTGGTCGGTCGTCGGTTGCCAAGATATCCGGTTGGGAAGGGTGGTTTACCCCCGCCGGTTTCGGTGGCATCAAGCCGAGATAATTTAAACTCCTCACCTGAAGTATTGAGATCATGCCAATGAACCGGGCGGGGGTAAACCGCCCTTCCTTACCTGATATCTTTGGCAACTGACCACTGACCACCGATCTCCGACCATGAACCGGTCGGGGGTAAACCAGATACCTTTTGCAACATGAAGATCTCCTACCTCCAGTTTCCGATCAAGATAAAGGGCGCCCAGAAGTATGGATGCGCATACGGAACCTCCTGATTTACCTTGAACTCAACGCGCGCATCTCCTTCTTCCAAGATATCCGAACGAGTGGTATTCCTGGTTCCACCACCCTTCGATTTCCCGCGCAGCAGTGAAAGTTGCGCCTGGCGAATCGCTTCAGCTTTGCTCATCTGTGACTGCGTATTAAATCGTCCATAAAAATCGACCATGAAGTCGCGCGTGCTGGAATCAGCGACGGGCCAAAGAGTCGCCATGATTGCTTTCGCGCCTTGTTCCTGTGCGATCACGCCAAAGCCCTCGATCTCCGAACCATCGCCTTTCAAGTTTCCAGTCGCAGTGTTGCACGCAGAAAGCGTCAACAACTCGACACCTCGAAACAAGGTGTCAGCGAGTCTTACTTCATCGAGTGTCAGTTGCTCACCTTTGCCCAACAACAAAAATGAATCCTTGTCTTCGCCGGGCGAGAAACGAAAATGGCTGGCAATATGGACCAATGGAAACCGAAGACCCAGCGAGTCTTTGAAACTCGCTTCGGTGAATTGATCGTCAAGCAGACGCCGACCGGTTATGACGCCTCGTTCGGTTTCGCCTGCCGCTCGGTCGCGCACAATGCCGCGCAACTCGTCGGGAACTGCCGGCAAGGCACTGAAACCACTGGAAGCTTGTGACACGCCCGCACCAAGCGCTTGCCATGTCTTCTTGTCTCCTGCTAACGCACCGAGGTTTGTTCGACTGGCCAGGGTGATAACGGCACTTGCATAGCGTTCGGCGAGGTAGCCCTGGTTTTGATCGTAAAGAGCCGCCACCGGCACATAACGCAGCGAACCGTCCAACGACCAGACCACTAGCTTTACGCCGGCGCCTTGCAGGTCGACCTCAATCGGTTTTACCAGCAAATTGTAAAGACGTTGCCCTGAAGGTCGGGGATCGTTGTGAGGGTTCATCAACACACTACGAAACTCTGCAACAAGTTCGTTCAGCTGTTCCGATCTGATGTTGATCGTGTGGGCCCGCTGGGTGTTTGCCGTCGTGACAATCAGGTTGAGCTGTTCGTCACCGACTATGGTTGAGACTACCGCGGTGTTTTTATCACCCCAATTACGCAAGTCTTTCTGAAGGCTCGACTCAACAGCAACGACGCGTTCGTCTCGTTTACCAAATTCACTCTTCAGTTGAGTTAAGAACAGATTGAAAACACGGCGCGCGTCCGCTAACAGACTCTCAAGTTCGGCGTAGCGCGTCTGTTTGGGAAACGTCTCGTCTGGACGATCTCTGAGCCACTGTTCGCGTTCGGCTTCAAGGACTGCCTTCTCGTTGGCAAGAGAAGTAATGCGATCGGCATGCGCGTCGAATCGTTTGATTGCCTGGGCTTCAATTTCGTTGAGACCTACTCTCTTGAGTAAGGCCGAAGCAACACCATCGTCGCGCCGAACGAACTGGAAATACTCCTCTTCTTTCAGCATCTCCAGCACAGCCTCGGCCTCTGCTATTCGCCCTTCTTTGATCAACAGTTCTGAGAGGAGGCGGTACGGTCGTTCTACCTGTTTGAGATAACTTTTTTGTAGTTCCTGAGCCAGACCTTGAATGTCTCGGCGCACAGATTGGTACAGGCTAACCGACCTCTTACCGTAGAGAATTGCCAGTCGGGGATTCTCTCCCTTCATCGAAATCATTAGATTAAGGAGAGTGTTCGCTTCTCCCGCGCGCTCGCCCATGGCTTCAAAAAGAAGCGCCGCCTCAGTAAACGAATCCAGAGCTTTGGACCGTTCGCCGAGGGCTAAATAAGCCACGCCAATGTTGCTAAGAGTTTGTGCCTCGGTAGATCGATTGCCCGCAGCACGACTTAGCAGCAAAGATTGGTTGTAGAATTCCAACGCCTTCTGCTGGTCACCGAGTTCATCGTAAGCACCACCGATGTTGTTCAGTGTGCTGGCTTCCGTAGCTCGATCTCCAACCGCCCGCAGCAAGGGCAATGCCTGGTAATAATGTTTGATCGCCTGTCCCAGCTGGCCCAGCTCGAAGTGGACCAGTCCGATGTTGTTGAGAGTTAAGGCCTCGGCGTTCCGGTCACCAATGCGGCGCTGAATAGGAATTGCCAGCTCGTAATACTCAAGCGCCTTGGCACGTTCGCCAAGAAAGTTGTAAACAGCCCCGATGTTGTTGAGGGTCAGGGCTTCGCCGCTTTGATCACCGGTTTCGCGGGCGAGTCGTAATGCCTGCTCATAATATTCAAGAGCCTTTCCTTGCTCGCCCAGGCCGTAATAAACCAGACCGAGATTACCGAGAGCCATCCCCTCCCCGCTGCGGTCGCCGATAGCGCGAATGACAACCAGAGCTTCGTTGTAATACTGAATGGCCTTTCGAGAGTCTCCAGCCTTGTGGAGTAGTGAGGCCAGGTTGTTGAGTGTCGTCGACTCGCTGTGCCGATCATTCACCTCGCGAAGTATCGGCAGTGACAACGTAAAGTACTCAAGGGCCTTCTGCGTCTCACCAAGATTCCGGTAAACGTAACCAATGTTGTTGAGTGTAATTCCTTCGCCGCGACGATCCTTAACCGCGCGTCTTAGCTGAAGCGACTCTTCGTGATACTTCAATGACTCTTTTCTCTCGCCCAGCTTGTCCAACACAACTCCGATGTTGGTGAGCGCCACGGCTTGATTCGCTCGATCGGCAAGGGTTCGAAACAGCGGCAGGGCCTGGTTGTAATGATTTAGGGCTTGCTTGAACTCACCCAATCCCAGGTAAGCGGCGCCCATGTTGTTGAGTGTCAAAGCCTCACCTAAGGTGTCGCCCAGTTCACGCCGTGCGGGAAGCACCTGGTTGTAATACTCGAGCGCCTTCTTACGATCACCCAAACCCGAGTAGGTCGCTCCGATGTTGCTGAGTGACAGAGCCTCGCCCGAACGATCTCCCAGGGCGCGGTACAACGGAAGAGCCTGGTTAAAATAGTTAAGGGATTCCTGCAGATATCCCTGCGCGTTGAACGCAGTTCCGACGTTGTTGAGCTTGGTAGCTTCGCAGCGCTTATCTTTGAGTTTGCGACAGATATCGAGCGCTTGCCGGTAGTACTCATTCGCTCTGGTGTATTTCGACAAAGCACTGTTGATGAGTCCGAGACCGTTAATGGATTCACATTCACCGTAGAGGTCGGCGTTGGATTTGTGCAGCTCGACCGCGCGCGTGTGAGCGTCGATAGCCTCCTGGATATTTGAAAGCGATCCGTTAACCCAACCTATATTGGTTAGCGTGATGGCCTCCCATTCCTTGTCACCGAGCTTCTGCCAAAGTTCCAGAGCTTTCTCAAAGCTATGCAAGGCGAGTCGATACGAGTCGCGGTAGAACCAATTGAGTCCTGAGATCAAACGTCCCTGGGCGTCAATACGATCTTTATCAGCGGCGTTTGCGACTCGAGGTTTCTCAAGCCTGATCCTGTAAGTGCCTGCGCGCGTTTCGTACTCACTCGGCTTCACTTCGATTCGATACGAACCATTGGTTTCGGCGAGGGCCGAGACGTCCTTACGCCACAATCTGCCGCTGTAGCTGTCCATCTCAACGATAGATTTATCGTTTGGACTGAAGAGTGTGACCGTCAAATCGATGTCGGAATGGTCTACGGTGACGCGGAGCAACTCGCCCTGTTTGAGAGTGACGTTATAGGTATGAGTCTCTGATTTGGCGAGTTGACGATCCAGCGTCCGCCAGGGAGGTAACCGCGCGGTTGGTTGCTTCGCCGGCTGACCTGCGATGAACGTCGCGAGCAGCGCAATTTGGAGTGCGGTGGCAAGCGCCAGCGCGACACCGCCTTGGATCTTCTGTGTAAATAGACGTCTCATTGTTGCGAACGAAAGCGGTTTCGAATCAAAAGCGGTGTCGCGCTGCGCTTGCCACCGCACTCCAAAAGCGATCCAAAGCGGTGTCGCGTACGACAAGACGCTCATTATTTAATTCAAGGCGGCAAAGATGCGTTCAACTGCGGGCATGTCCAACTTCCCATAACCCCAGTGCTTGTTTGGCACCGTGCCCGTGAACGGATCACGGCTCGCTTTCGAAGTCATCAGATTTCTCACTTCACCCCAGGTAAGTGTCGGCCGTTGCTGAAAGATGAGCGCAATGATTCCCGCTGTGTAAGGTGTTGCCGCGCTCGTGCCATTCATGCCGCAGTAGTTGCCGGTTGAATCAACGTACGGCCAGCCTTCAATACCACCTTGGCCGGGAATCTTTGCGTAGCTCGACGAATACCATTCACCAGGCGCCACGATCTCGGGTTTGACTGCGCCGAGACGTGTCGGCCCAGGACTCGAGTAACAAGAGATGCGACCGATCTCCAGTGGCGCACGTTTGCCATCGGCTCCGCGACAGACTTCGAACAACGTGGTCCAATTTCCGCCTGCATGAAAGTTGTCGTTCCAATCGTAACTGCCAATTGTTAGAGCATTTGCTGCCGTTCCCGGTTCACCAACCAGCGCGCTGTAACTTGTCATCTCAGGCCAGAAGGCAGCAGCAGGACCACGTTCGGTCCTGGATGGTAAGAAAAGATGGGCCGTGGTCTGTTTGCCGGATTCGTTGTAGAGCCAAAGACCACCAATGCCACCGGCAAGTGTTAGCCATGCACTTGCATGGCCAGTTAACAGGTTGATGTCCCAGCGAAGCTCGTACTTGGTGTCTTTTGCCGGAACAATGACGAGGCCGGGATCCGCATTATCGAAATAGATATTGAGTGTGGCCTTGGGAACGGATTCCCATCCGACTAACTTCGCGGACTTTCGATCACCGAAGGTCGCTTCGGCGTGCATGGAGCTTCTGCCTTCGTTCCCGGCGGCAATAACGAGTGCTCGCCCCGCTTTTGTCAATGGGAAGCGCGAGCTTAGTTGTCTCTCGGAAACCAACTGACCATCGTGCCCGCCAGAATGTCCGCCAAAACTTCCTGAGACGACCAGGGGCGACGGACCAGCGACGCGGTCCAGCCACTCGCTAGCCGCGTTTACCAGGTAACTATTTTCCAGCCCGAATTTTCCCAGGCGCACACCAATGAGATCGGCTTCGGGTGCAACGCCTACCACATCGGGGCGTTTCATGCCTTTCGTTCCTTTGTCGCCGTTGCCATTTCCGGCAGCAACGCTGGCGCATGCTGTCCCGTGTCCGTTTTCATCAGTTGCCGGTATGTTCGAAGCCGTGCCCGCCGCTTCTTTGCGCAGTGCTTCAGTCAATTGCGCACGCGTGTAGAGTGTGCCGATGGGAGTCTTGTTGGGATAGGTGAACGGTCCAGCCGACCCCCGGCCACGCGTGAAGAGCGTTGCGGTGTCCCAGAGATAAAGTAATCGCGAGACAGGTCTTCCAGCACGGTCGTAGGTGATGAAATCCGGATGGCGAAAATCGATCCCTGAATCGATAATCGCCACGATAACACCCTTCCCGGTTCTGCCGTTGAATCCACCACGCACGATCTTGTCGGGAACCGCTCGAGATTCAACGCCGAGCAGTTCACTCACCGGCGGTGGCGGCACTTGAACACTCGCAACGACTTCAACTCGCATCACGTCCCTGCGGTTGCGTAACGCGGTGTAAGGCGCATCTCCGGTGATGAAGACATCGACGAACCTGTCGATCGTAGTAAGTACTGAGGCGCCGGGAAGCATTGAGGCCCGTGTATCGGTGAATACCGTTCGGCGTGAAGCTGCGTCCCGGAACTCGACGTTCAAGATGTAGTACTCAACATTGCCAGAAGCTTGTGCCGGACGGGCCACGCTGAAGCCAGACTTGTTCCCGCTCTTCATCTCCATCTCTGCATGCGGTGAAGTCTTTGAATCCTTGGCTTGAAGAGCCAGACGATTCAGACCATCACTTTGCATGGGCCACTTATCTTCCTGGCTAACGGTCTCTGCTCCGCTCGATTGCGGCAACGCAAACAATGCCGGCATCAGGAGAGCGCCAACGGCCAGAAGGGAGATCACGGCCCGCCAGTACTGTGGTCCATGGGGCTGCGGTTTGGGCCTGGAACGGTTGCCGGATCTTTCTCTGCTCAACATCAGAACTCCTTTCGAACTTTCAAGGTTTATGTGTGCTCGCCGGCGCTGCTTTAGAGGCCAACGCCAGGTTGTGATCTGAAAACCCTTAGGCTGGATAGTTGCGGCCGTTCAGAATTTGGGAGCGGTCGCTAAGCTGTAACCGTGATGACGATCTTATCGACACCTGCGATTAGCGCAGCACGATCAGCTTCGGTGAAAGTGGCTTGGTAGCAGTACCTGAGCAGACTTTGCATCGGTACCAGGACGTTACGCGGGACGTTTTGCGGCGCAATTCTAGTCAGCGCCTGCAAGTTCTGCAACTCGTACTTGATTGCTTCTGAGTCGTCCAGATAGGTTGCCACACACAACATCGAGATTGTTACTCCCGAGTCGAAATACCACTGCGGTTCAGTCTTCAAAACCACGCTGTAAGATTTGATGACCCGGAGCATCGCAATCCAGCGTTCTTCACCGGTGCCGCTGTTACGCGTCACCATCTTCAGAACCTGTTGGAGCTGTGAAACCTGTTCGGGATGGTCCTCAACCCGTTCGATCAGACTGACCAACTCGAGTATTGCTTTGTTATGGGCCTCTCCATCAACATCCGAAAGGCCCGCGAAGTACATCGCCCGTACGAAGGCAAATCCCAGATCAAAACTGCTGCGCGAAGAGGCTGCGAGTTCTTGTGCTAGTTGTAGCGAGGTTCGCCTATCGAATTTGATTACACTATTTGCTCTCTTATTTAGTGAAGATTGTTCTGGTTGGGCCAGCGTTTCGCCGGCAGCAACGGTGATGGCAGCAGCACTTATCAACGCGGCCGCGATTAATGTTTTTAAAAGGACCATTCCGATCATGGTGGGCCTTATCGTCGTTCTCATTTTGGTAACTTCGTCTCCTTCAGAAAAAATGTACTTACATTCGGAGGTGCGAAGAGACGGCGAAACGTTACAGGAACCGTAATCTGGAGTGGTCAAGAAGTTAGTACCACCGCTGTAGCGGGTGGATCGTCACATTGTCGATTTCCGATTGAAGCCTCCGCAATCGGCCAGGCAATCAGCAACCGCAATGTCAAGGGCTTGCGCAAAAAGATCCTGCTTCGGCGGCTTGCCGCATGCCTTGCGGTAAGCCTTTGGCTTACCGACTGTTCAACCTAATTTTGACTGAGGCTATGCCTTCAAAGAGCAATTTCAGGCATAGCCTAATTACCGATGGCGCTACTCGGTAAGCCATAGGCTTACCGCAAGGGATGCGGCAGAGCCGCTTTTGCTGCCACGCCCGACTTTTTGTGCAGAGCCGAAGGATCCCACGGTTAACCGTGCGGCGGTCCATGACACCGTGATTTGAATTTCCACACCGTCTCTTCAGTCTGGTGCTGGCCGCGCAGAGGGCTGGCTCGCCGTAACGTTTGGGATGAGTTTTGCACTTGGTTATGAGGGCGTAGTTTGAGCATTGACGCGACCGAGTCGCCGCCTAGAATGCTCCTGTTTTCAATTCATCAACTCGAGTTAGATCAGCTTGGAAGGCCAAACAGTCAGCAAAATTTCGTGGGAGATGTCGCAGGAGGCGTTCGACCTCCTGTTGGACCATTTGGATTCTGACCGCGAGACGGCCGGTTCGAAGTACGAGACGATGCGGCTTATGTTGATGAAGCTCTTTGAGAATCGGAACATCACTGGCTCAACCGATCATGCGGATGAAGTAATCAATCGGCTCACACGAAAGTTGATGGCGGGCGCGGAAATACAATCCTTGACAGCATACGCGCTCGGAATTGCGAGGCTTTACATCAAGGAAGTCTTTCGTGGAAACAATCAGGTTGCGCTGGAGGATGCAGAATGGTCTAAACGACCGGCTGTGGACCAACCGTCAGTTGATGAAGATGAGTCGCTACACGAACGTTGTCTAACGCAGTGTCTTGATACGTTGAAACACGACGACCGCGAATTGATTCTTCGCTATTACGAAGAAGACAAACAAGCCAAGATCGATCACCGGAAAGTGTTGGCGAAAAAATTAGGAATGACGACGGTCACCCTGCGAACACGTGCCTGTCGAATCAGAATGCGGCTCGAAGAATGTACCAGTCGATGTTTGGGAAGGACCAGCTCAGGCAGTTAAATCATGACTCTAACAAAGCAAACAGCCAAGGATGGGCAGCTACTGACGAGTTACTTACTCGGCACGTTGTCGGACGCTGAACGCGACGCATTGGAAGAGCGCTACTTTGGGGACACGACTTTCTTTGAGCAGATGCTTGTCACTGAGGATGAGCTGATAGCCGATTACAACGCGGGAAGGTTGTCACAGGATCAGAAACGGCTCTTTGAACAGAACTACCTACAAACACAAGAAAAGCGTGACCGCGTCAGACTAGTGAGTGGTCTTCAATTCGATTCGTCACCAATTCATGCGAGGCGAGCAGAGGTTCATGAAAGTTGGTGGCAAAAGTTCTTGTCGCTCTTTTCGCCACAACATCCGACGGCTCGACTCGCCTTTGGTTTTGCCTCGCTGGCCATCGTTCTGGGTGGCGTCTGGATCGTCTACCAAAACCAGGCGATGCGTTCGAGAATCCGGAATCAGGAAGAAATAGAAGCGTCGCTGCGTGCCGAGACACAGGAGTTGGAGCAAAGACTCGGACAAACTGGTTCTCGGAATGAACAACTGGCAAGGGATCTCAGAAATTCGGAAAGTGAGCGGCGCGAGCTCGAGCAACAGTTGTCTCAACCGAGTTCAAAGCCGCCCGCCATTCCCTACTTCGATTTCAGTGGGAGCATCGGGCCAGGTGGAGTGGGAACGGCCAGTGGCCAGGTGAAGCCATGGTCGATGGTAATTCCAGCCGGCGCAAAATTTGTACAAGTTGCAGTTCCCGTCTCACGAACGTTTCAGTCATACCGGCTTTCTCTACGGGATCGAAATGATAACGAGCTTTGGCGGCGCCCGGATCTAACGTCCCGGAGAGCGGGGCAAAGATTCGTTGTGAACACACTGATTCCGACAACCGCGGTGAAGGATGGGGAGTTTACCCTGGTGCTTTTGGGCGAGGCTGAAGGTGGTGCGACGGAATTCATCGCGGAGTACCTGGTAAAAGTCGAACTCAAAAGGTGAGTGAGCCGTTGGAGATGAATATCGTATGCGATCTCACACTCGGGGCTTGTCAGTAAGAGCTTATCCCCGTATCCTGAAAAGTACGCCGCACTATTGCCGATTTGGAACATTTAAGCGGAAACCGCTCGACTAGAAGAGCCCCGAGCGGCCGGTTATCGTTCACTCGATCGAGGGTAGCTGGATTTGAGCGTTGGGGGACTTAAATAATTGATGCGGCTGGGCAAAGATCAATACTTTTAGGGTCGGGTAAGGCAACGACGCGCTCAAAGCGCCGCATCACACCCGCGTTGAGGGTACCAGATACCTCCGCACAAACCCGCTGGGAATGTCGCGAAGGAAAATGGCGCCGCTCCAACTTGAAATGGCGGACCGTGATAGTCGTAGCGAACAAGCATTGAAGGCATGAACTTCGTTGCTTGCCCGAACAGACGCACGTGACCGCAGCCGAAACCGAGACACAACAAGAGACGGATTACGCTCTGGCACAACGAGCGGCTCAGGGGGAGATGGATGCCTTTGAGCAACTCTACCAGCGTCATAACCGCCGCGTTTATTCGCTCTGTTTGCGAATGACGAGCAATGTGTCTGAGGCGGAAGATCTCGCTCAAGAGGTCTTCATTCAGCTCTTTAGAAAGATTGGAAGCTTTCGCGGTGAGTCCGCTTTTACAACCTGGCTTCACCGGCTAACCGTCAATCAGGTCCTAATGCACTTTCGCAAACGCGGCGTGCGGATGGAAACGACCACTGAGGACGGAGAGACTCCGGTGCAGATTGTGAAAGGGACTGAAAACCCAAATGCAATGCCTGTGGTGGATCGCATCGCGCTCGACAAGGCCATTGCTCAATTGCCACC
>DATBMP010000374.1:0-26723 GCA_036554845.1 Pyrinomonadaceae bacterium | reverse complement strand
GAACTAGCCCGCTAAATGGAGGGAAAAGTAGTGGCCAGTACCACACCGCCTGGAGCACCAAGCAAATTTTCACAGATGTCCAAGTCGTTGACTGAAGTGGAGCCGCCACTCCCGCCAACTGCTGCGACCGCAGGTGTGAAGGTTGAGGATCCAGATACCGGGAGGATTGGTAACTATCGGTGGGTGATCTGCGCCCTACTGTTTACTGCTACGGCAATCAACTACATCGATCGACAGGTGCTTGGTCTGTTGGCGCCAGACCTGCAAAGAGAGATCGGCTGGAGTGAATTGGATTATGGCCGGATTGTGATCGCGTTTCAGGCTTCCTACGCAATCATGATGTTGGGGTGGGGTCGGATAATTGATCGCATCGGAACGAAGCTCGGATTCGCGATCGCGATCTCCTGGTGGTCCCTCGCCGCAATGGGGACCGCGTTGGCTCGTAGCGCGATGGGGTTTGGAATCGCACGCTTCTTCCTGGGAGTTGGCGAGGCCGCAAATTTTCCCGCTTCGATTAAGACAGTAGCCGAATGGTTTCCGGGAAAAGAACGTGCATTGGCTACCGGCATCTTCAACGGTGGAACCAACATTGGAGCAATCGTTGCGCCGATCGTTGTTCCCTTAATCGCGGCCGCCTGGGGATGGCAGGCAGCGTTCATCGGAACGGGCGCTATCGGATTTCTTTGGTTGATTGCCTGGCTTCTCTTGTATCAGAAGCCCGAGATTCACTCGCGGCTCTCGGCAAGGGAGCGCGAATACATCCGTGATGGTGTGGATGAACCAATCACGTCGAAAACGCCCTGGCTCAGTCTGCTGCGTTACCGCCAGCTTTGGGCCGTAGCTCTCGGCAAGTTGATGACCGATCCGATATGGTGGTTCTACCTGTTTTGGCTGCCAAAGTTTTTAGCGGAAGCACACGGGATTCGAGGCACGGCCACAATTCCTTATCTCACCACGGTCTATATTATTTCGGATCTTGGATCGATGACGGGTGGATATCTTTCGTCGAAGCTAATAAAACTTGGGTGGACCGTGAATCGCGCGCGCAAGGTTTCGATGCTCATTTTTGCATCACTCGTTCCTTCGGTGATTCTCGCGAGCCAAACACGCAGCGCTTGGCTGGCGGTGTTGCTAATTGGATTGGCAACCGCGTGCCATCAGGCCTGGTCCGCAAACATCTTTACGCTCGCTTCTGATATGTTTCCTCGTCGCGCTGTCGGTTCGGTAATCGGAATCGCTGGATTCGCTGGTGGGGTGGGAGGCATCCTGGTGGCAGAGTTTGCCGGGCAGGTGTTACAACAAGATCCTGGTTTCTATCTTCCAATGTTCATCGTTGCTGGTCTCGCATACTTGTGTGCTTGGGTTGTGATTCACCTGTTGGTGCCGCGAATGGAACCTGCCAGAATTGACGCGGAGTCTTGATTTGAGTTTGCAGATCAAATCCAAAAACGATTGCCGTTGGGACCTTGTTAGTTTGGGCGAGGTCATGCTGCGTTTGGATCCAGGTGACTTTAGAACCCACACGACCCGCCAGTTTCGAGTTTGGGAAGGTGGGGGCGAATACAACGTCGCGCGCGGACTCAAACGTTGTTTCGGATTAGACGTGGCAATCGTCACCGCGCTGGCCGATAACCCGGTCGGCCGATTGGTAGAGGACCTTATCTATCAAGGTGGCGTGGACCAGTCGTTGGTCAAGTGGGTTCCTTACGATGGTGTCGGACGAACGGTGCGCAACGGCCTGAACTTTACCGAACGCGGTTTCGGTGTGCGTTCGGCCCTCGGTTGTTCCGATCGGGGTCATACCGCAGTTTCGCAATTGGAACCCGGCCAGATTGACTGGGAAGAGATCTTTGGCACCTGGGGCGCGCGTTGGTTTCACACGGGCGGGATCTTTTGCGCGCTGTCTGAGTCGACTCCACTGGTTGCACGAGAGGCAATTGAAACCGCTCGACGTCACGGCACGGTCGTCTCTTACGATCTAAATTATCGCGACTCACTCTGGCGTTCGATAGGCGGTCGATCACGAGCACAGGAAGTTAATCGTGAGTTGGCGCCGCTGATCGATGTGATGCTTGGCAATGAAGAAGACTTTACTGCGGCACTCGGTTTTGAAGTCGAAGGAGTTGATGAACATCTATCGGCGCTCGAGGTCGAAAACTTTCAGGGAATGATCAACCGTGCGGTAGCGGAGTTCCCCAATCTCAAGGTCGTTGCTACCAGTCTTCGTCGTGCACGAACAGCGTCGGTGAATGATTGGGGCGCAATCTGTTATGCAGATGGTGAGTTTTATCAGGCAGCTCAACGTGAGGGGCTGGAGATCTTTGATCGCGTTGGTGGCGGCGACTCCCTTGCTTCGGGATTGATCTACGGGTTGTTGATGAACAAGGGACCACAGTGGTCCATTGAATGTGGTGCTGCACATGGTGCTTTGGCAATGACAACTCCCGGAGACACCACGATGGTGACGCTGGCCGAAGTTGAACGGGTGATGAAACGAGGCACGGCGCGCGTGGAACGTTAAGCTTAACTACTCATGAAGAAAGAGGACGTACTAAAGAAGATCACTGACATTGGCATCGTGCCGGTGGTCAGGGCGGAATCGGCATCCGAAGCTCTCGCGGTTGCGAATGCGATTCGAGCGGGTGGCGTTCCGATCCTCGAGATCACCATGACCGTTCCCGGAGCGATCGAACTTATCAGAAAGCTTTCCGACAGTTTGGGCGATGAAGTTTTGATTGGTGCGGGGACGGTGATTGACCCTGACACTGCTGCAAAGTGTACTCAGGCGGGCGCACGATTCATTGTTAGTCCTTCGCTTAATTTGAGCGTGATCGAACTCTGTCAAAACCAATCGATTCCTGTTTGTCCGGGTGCCCTGACTCCAACTGAAGTGGTCACGGCATGGCAGGCGGGCGCTGATGTCGTAAAGATTTTTCCCTGCGGCGCGATGGGAGGAGCGAAGTACATAAAGGCATTGAAAGCGCCCTTACCTCAAATTCCGATGATGCCGACGGGCGGTGTGACACTCGAGACCGCGAGTGAATTCATTGCCGCTGGCGCGGTAGCGTTGGGAGTCGGAGCCGATCTCGTCAACCTAAAGGCGATTAGGAACGGGGAACCCGAGAAGATCACCAACGCGGCTCGAGCTTATGCAGAAGTCGTACGTCGCGCACGCCAGGAGTCGTTTGTAGCGGTTTAATTGCGGATCGAGTGCGGTTTGTGTGCGGGGCTTCCAGGGCTTTTAAGGGGTCAGTGCCCGCAACCGTACGGCAGTTAATCGTTTAGGATTATCATCACTGTTTACAGCCTCCGCATGGTCGGGTATAAATAGCTTTGCAGGTTCGATAAAACGACCAGCATCCCCCCTTTTAAAATCAAACTCCCCTGTTTGACTTCAAACGGTCGAAAACCGTATCGGTCTCTCCTCGTCCCGCGACTAGTCGTAAGGCAAACAATTCGGTAACCGTGGGCTCACAGAAAGTCTTTGACCTAATCAATCTGAATTTGAAGGAAAATAATGCGAACCCAATCCCTGACAGCAGATACCCTAAACACAAAGCTACTCCTGAAAGTTCTCGTAGCTTTCAAAAAGGGAGATTTTTCTGTTCGCTTGCCTGGTGAATGGACGGGCGAAGCCGGAAAGATCGCCGACACCCTCAACGAGATCATTGACCTGAGCGACAAGACAGCCAAGGAGCTCGATCGAGTAAGCCGGGCCGTCGGTCGCGAAGGAAAGATCACCCATCGTGCGTCCGTCCCGGCCGCCGCAGGTTCGTGGCTCCGTCTGATCGATTCTACCAACATGCTGATTGATGACATGGCGCGCCCGACCAGTGAGATGGCGCGGGTCATTGGAGCAGTAGCGAACGGCGACCTTTCGGAACGGATGACACTCGAAGTCGATGGCCGACCTTTAAAGGGCGAGTTCCTTCGTACCGTCAAGACGGTTAACTCGATGGTGGACCAGCTCAATGGTTTCGCTTCCGAAGTGACGCGTGTGGCTCGCGAAGTAGGAACGGAAGGAAAACTGGGTGGCGAGGCAAAGGTCAAAGGTGTTGCTGGTACCTGGAAGGACCTGACAGATAGCGTGAACTCGATGGCCAGCAACCTCACGAGTCAGGTGCGTAACATCGCAGAAGTTACAACGGCAGTGGCCAACGGCGATCTTTCAAAGAAGATCACCGTGGACGTAAAGGGCGAGATCCTCGAATTGAAGATCACCATCAACACGATGGTGGACCAGTTGAATTCATTCGCTTCCGAAGTAACTCGCGTGGCGCGTGAAGTAGGCACGGAAGGAAAACTCGGCGGTCAGGCCGATGTTCGCGGTGTAGCGGGGACCTGGAAAGACTTAACTGACAATGTGAACTCAATGGCCAGCAACCTCACCGGTCAGGTGCGCAACATCGCGGAAGTAACAACAGCCGTAGCGAACGGCGACCTTTCAAAGAAGATTACGGTAGATGTGAAGGGCGAAATTCTGGAACTTAAGAACACCATCAACACGATGGTGGACCAGTTGAATTCATTCGCGTCGGAAGTGACCCGAGTGGCGCGTGAAGTAGGAACGGAAGGAAAACTCGGCGGCCAGGCTCAAGTGATGGGAGTTGCCGGTACCTGGAAAGACTTAACCGACAATGTGAATTTCATGGCCGGGAATCTTACCGGTCAGGTGCGTAACATCGCTGAAGTTACAACGGCGGTGGCAAACGGCGACCTTTCAAAGAAGATCACGGTAGATGTGAAGGGCGAGATCCTCGAGTTAAAGAACACGATCAATACCATGGTGGACCAGCTCAATGGCTTTGCGTCTGAAGTAACGCGCGTCGCACGCGAAGTGGGCTCGGAAGGAAAACTCGGTGGTCAAGCTGATGTGAAGGGCGTGGCGGGGACCTGGAAAGATCTTACTGACAGTGTGAACTTGATGGCCGGCAACCTTACCGGCCAGGTGCGCAATATCGCGGAAGTTACGACGGCAGTGGCCAATGGCGATCTATCAAAGAAAATCACAGTCGATGTCCGGGGCGAGATTCTGGAGTTAAAGAACACGATCAATACGATGGTGGACCAACTTAACGGGTTCGCCTCCGAAGTCACCCGCGTTGCAAGAGAAGTAGGTACGGAAGGAAAACTCGGTGGCCAGGCTGACGTACGCGGTGTCGCGGGAACATGGAAAGACCTGACCGACAGCGTGAATTTCATGGCCGGCAATCTCACCAGTCAGGTGCGCAACATCGCAGAGGTAACGACGGCAGTGGCCAACGGCGATCTTTCAAAGAAGATCACCGTGGATGTGAAGGGCGAAATTCTGGAACTCAAGAACACTATCAACACAATGGTGGACCAGTTGAGTTCATTCGCCTCGGAAGTAACACGCGTGGCGCGTGAAGTGGGTACGGAAGGACGATTGGGAGGTCAAGCCCAGGTGATGGGAGTGGCCGGAACCTGGAAAGACCTGACAGACAATGTGAATTTCATGGCCGGCAATCTGACCGGGCAGGTGCGCAACATCGCTGAAGTAACGACGGCAGTCGCGAATGGTGACCTCTCAAAGAAGATTACGGTCGACGTGAAGGGCGAGATCCTTGAACTGAAGAACACCATCAACACGATGGTGGACCAGTTGAATTCGTTTGCTTCGGAAGTAACGCGCGTGGCCCGCGAAGTGGGTACGGAAGGCAAACTCGGTGGACAGGCAGATGTGCGTGGCGTAGCAGGCACCTGGAAAGACTTGACTGACAACGTGAACTCGATGGCCAGTAACCTCACCGGCCAGGTGCGCAACATCGCCGAGGTTACGACTGCGGTCGCAAACGGAGACCTATCAAAGAAGATCACGGTAGACGTCAAGGGTGAGATCCTCGAACTGAAGAACACCATCAACACGATGGTGGACCAGTTGAATTCGTTCGCATCGGAAGTAACCCGCGTGGCGCGCGAAGTAGGAACGGAAGGAAAACTCGGTGGGCAGGCAGATGTGCGTGGCGTAGCAGGCACCTGGAAAGACTTGACCGACAACGTGAACTCGATGGCCAGCAACCTCACTGACCAGGTGCGCGGTATCGCTCGAGTAGTTACCGCGGTTGCGAACGGTGATCTCAAACGAAAGTTGACAGTGGAAGCAAAGGGTGAGATTGCGGAACTTGCTGACACAATAAACAACATGACAGACACGCTCGCGACTTTTGCCGACCAGGTTACGTCGGTGGCACGCGAAGTTGGCGTGGAAGGAAAACTCGGCGGTCAGGCAAACGTGCCGGGCGCCGCAGGAACGTGGCGTGACCTGACAGACAACGTAAATGGTCTGGCTGCAAACCTGACCACGCAGGTGCGCGCGATTGCTGAAGTGTCAACGGCTGTGACGAAAGGTGATCTGACGCGATCCATCACGGTCGAAGCACAAGGTGAAGTCGCGGCTTTGAAGGACAACATCAATGAGATGATTCTCAATCTCAAGGACACCACGCAGAAGAACATGGAACAAGACTGGTTAAAGACCAATCTTGCCCGGTTCACTCGTATGCTTCAGGGCCAACGTGACATGACTACCGTGGCCCAAATGGTCCTGTCAGAACTCGCTCCCCTGGTTGATGCGCAACAAGGTGTCTTCTACGTCAACACCAGCTCGAACGGTCAACCGGTTATGAAGTTGCTGGGAGGTTATGCGTACAAGAAACGCAAGAACCTGGCAAATGAGTTTCACGCCGGCGAGGGACTCGTTGGTCAGTGCGTCCTCGAGCGCGAGAGAATTCTGGTCACTCACGTTCCTTCGAACTACGTGCACGTCGCATCGGGCCTCGGCGAAGCGCCGCCCAACAACATCGTAGTGTTGCCGGTTTTGTTTGAAGGCGAAGCCAAGGCGGTCATCGAACTCTCTACCTTCAGCACTTTCAGTGAAACGCATCTCACTTTCCTCGACCAATTGACTGAAAGTATCGGCATCGTTCTCAACACGATTGCCGCGAACACCCGGACAGAAGATCTGCTGTTGCAGTCACAATCACTCGCAGCTGAATTGCAGAGCCAGCAGGACGAATTGAAGAAGACAAACGAACAGCTTGAACAGCAAGCTGAATCGCTACGTGAGTCTGAGGAACTGCTGAAGAGTCAGCAGGAAGAGTTGCAGCAAACCAACGAAGAGTTGCAAGAGAAGGCTGAATTACTGGCTCGACAAAAGGCGGAGGTTGAAGCCAAGAACCGCGAGGTCGAAGAGGCCCGTTGGGAGATGGAAGAGAAGGCCGAACAACTTGCATTGACTTCGAAGTACAAATCCGAGTTTCTCGCCAACATGTCTCACGAGTTGCGGACACCGCTCAACAGCATGTTGATTCTGTCGCGCCAACTGGCTGAGAACGTCGAAGAGAACCTCACTCCAAAACAGGTGCAGTTTGCGGAAACAATTCACTCGTCAGGATCGGATCTGCTCTCTTTGATCAACGACATTCTCGACTTGTCGAAGATCGAGTCGGGGATGATGGGAATCGAAGTATCGCCGATTTCACTCGCCGACATCACCCATCAGCTTGAACGCAGTTTCTACCAGTTGGCCCAGGACAAGAACCTCGACTTTATTATCGAGCGCTCGCCGGATCTGGATGACACGATTACGACTGACGACAAGCGCCTGCAACAGGTGCTGATGAATCTACTTTCCAACGCCTTCAAGTTTACCGACGAAGGAAAGGTGGTTCTGAGTGTTAAGCCGGCGGCCCAAGATGAGGTTTACCACCTTGATTCGTTGAACCGTGCCGCGAATGTCATCGCATTTTCGGTGACTGATACCGGTATCGGGATTCCGACCGAAAAGCAGCGAATCATCTTTGAAGCATTTCAACAAGCCGATGGCACCACCAGCCGCAAATACGGTGGAACGGGACTGGGACTTTCCATCAGCCGCGAGATCGCGCGCCTGCTTGGCGGCGAGATTCGCGTTCTCAGCAAACCCGGTGCGGGCAGCACCTTCACGTTCTATCTGCCGCGCGACTATGTGCCTGCCGGCGCGAGTGTGATGGGCCGTCAGGCGAGCGAGCGTTCCGCCTCTCCAGCCGAAGTCCAGCCGGCATGGACGCCGTTGGAAAAACTCGATCCTGATGAATTGACGATTTTGGCGAGTGACTCTCGCATGATCATGGACGATCGACATGACCTGGCAGAAGGCGACCGCGTTGTCTTGATTGTCGAAGATGACGTTCCATTTGCCAGCATCATGCTGGATTTGGCACGTGACAAAGGATTCAAGGGGTTGGTTGCTTCCACCGGAAGTATGGCAATCGCCATGGCTCGTAAGTACAAGCCGACTGCAATCACCCTCGATATTCGACTACCTGATCGCGACGGATGGACTGTGCTCGATCGACTGAAGCACGATCCCGAAACGAGTCACATTCCGGTTCACATCATTACTGTGGAAGAGCAGCGCCAGCGTGCCTTGCAACAGGGTGCATTCACTCATCTACAAAAACCTGTAACGTCTGAGGTGCTGGGAAAGGCCTTTGATGAGATCGCCGACTTTGCTGCTCGACGAGTGCGCAAGTTGCTCGTTGTTGAAGACGACGATGTGCAGCGAATGAGCGTGGTTGAGTTAATCGGCAATGGCGATGTGAAGACGACCGCTGTGGCCACGGGCGAGGAAGCACTCAACCTGCTCAAGGACGAGCGTTTTGATTGTATGGTGCTGGATCTGAAGCTACCCGACATGAGCGGCTTCGAGTTAATTGAAAAACTTCAGAGTGATCTGGGTCGTCATGACCTTCCGATCATCATTTACACCGGCAAAGAGTTGAGTCGGAAAGAGGAGTTGCATCTGAAGAAAGTTGCAGATGCGATCATCGTTAAGGAAGCAAGTTCGCCAGAAAGACTACTCGCAGAGACTGCCTTGTTCCTGCATCGAGTAGAAGCGGACTTGCCAGATTCGAAGCGTCGCATGCTCGCGCAGGTCCACCGCTGTGATCCAGTGCTTACAGGTCGCAAGGTGCTGGTTGTAGACGATGACGTGCGCAACATCTTTGCACTAACCAGTGCACTTGAAGCGCACAATATGGAGGTGGTGCATGCCGAGAACGGGTATGAAGGTATCAACCTGTTGAAATCAGAACCCGGCATTGAAGCGGTTTTGATGGACATCATGATGCCCGAGATGGATGGCTACGAAGCGATTGCGGCCATCAGGCAGATGGAGGAATTCAAACAGCTTCCGATCATTGCGTTGACGGCAAAGGCCATGAAGGCAGATCGAGATCACTGTTTAGAGGTGGGTGCCTCTGATTACATCTCTAAACCGCTGGACATCGATCAACTCTTGTCACTGCTCCGTGTTTGGCTTTATCAGCCGGTGACTGACGAATGATGCAAGCTCAACCGAAGCGAATTGAACTCGAAGAAGTAGAAATCGATCTGCTTTTGGAGGGTGTGTACAGGGTGTACGGCTTCGACTTTCGTGAGTATTCGCGCTCGTCGGTGAGACGTCGGATTCTTGAGTTGATGACCAGTGAGGGAATGGACTCTATTTCGAGTTATCAGAGCAAGATTCTTCATGACCAGGATTGTCTCAACCGTTTTCTGCTGGGACTTTCGGTGCACGCAACGTCGATGTTTCGTGATCCCAGTTTTTATCTGACTTTCCGGCGTAAGGTGGTGCCGCTGCTTCGGACTTATCCCACGGTACAGATCTGGGTTGCCGGATGTTCGACGGGTGAAGAGGTTTATTCGCTGGCGATCTTGCTGCGCGAAGAAAGGCTCTATGAAAGATCTCGCATCTACGCGACCGACATTAGTCAGGCAGTATTGCGCAAGGCTCGTGATGGAATCTTTCCCTTGTCCGCAATGAGGGACTACACCCAGAACTATCACCTCGCAGGTGGGATGAATGAGTTCTCTGATTACTACACGGCAAGGTATGACAGCGTCATCCTCAGTACTGCTTTGAAGGACCACCTGGTCTTTTCGGAGCATAACCTTGCGACAGATGGTTCATTCAACGAGTTCCAGGTGATTCTGTGCCGCAACGTCATGATCTATTTCAACAAGGAATTGCAGGCGCGCGTTCACAAGTTGCTCTACGAAAGCTTAAGTATGTTTGGAGTTTTTGGTCTGGGTAACAAAGAGTCGTTGAAATTTACACCCTACGCGCATGCGTACGAGCATTTGAACGAAACGGACAAACTTTTTCGAAAGGTGATGTAGGTGGGATTCGAGATCGTTGTTGTTGGAACGTCAACCGGTGGTCTCAAGGCAATGCAAACACTCTTAAGCAGCTTGCCTGAGGATTTTCCATTGGCAGTGGTCATTGTGCAGCACCGTGAAGCAAAAGCCGAAGTGGGTTTGTGTGAATACTTGAATCGTCATAGCAATCTAATTGTGAGTGAACCCGAAGACAAAGAAGAGATCTTGCCGGGTCGGGTTTACCTGGCACCCAGCGATTATCACCTCCTCATCGAGAAGCGAGCGTTCGCACTCTCGACTGACCCGCCGGTCTCTTTTGCCCGTCCCTCGATTGATGTGCTCTTTGAATCCGCCGCCGACGAATACGGGAAGGCGGTGATCGGAGTAATTCTGACCGGTGTAAAGCACGATGGAGCACGCGGACTTGCTCGAATTAAATCACGTGGTGGATTTGTATTGATAGAGGATCCAAAAACCGCAACATGTCGTGAGATGCCTCAAGCGGCAATGGACCATACCCCAGTGGATCGAGTGTTACCTTTGGAAGAGATAGCCCCCCTCCTGCAAGAGTTAACGGTTTCCCGAGCGGTTAGTTATGGAGTCTGAAGAACGCATCAATATTCTGATCGTCGACGACAGTCCAACGAATCTACTGGCACTGGAGGCAATCCTCTCCGGTCCGGACAGAAGCATAGTGAGTGCTTCCTCCGGAGACGAGGCGCTGCGTTATCTGCTTGATAATGAAGTGGCAGTAATCTTGATGGATGTGTACATGCCGGAACTCGATGGTTTGCAGACTGCCGAGTTGATTCGAGGACGTGATCGATCGCGTGACATCCCGATCATCTTTCTCACCGCTGATAGCACCGGCGGCCGCCATTTGAGTCGGGGTTATTCACTCGGTGCTGTTGATTACATCGTTAAGCCCGTTGAACCTGACATCCTGCGGTCAAAGGTTGCGGTCTTCGTCGAGCTGTTTAAGAAGACACAAGAGGTCAAGCGACAGGCCGAGCTACTTCACCAGAAGAATCTCGAGTTAGAGAACGCGAACCTTGCACGACTGACAATGCTGATTCAGCTAGGCCAGGAGCTGGCCGCTGAACACGAGCCCTTTGCATTGTTGGAAAAATTCTGCCGCTCAGCACGCAGAATCGTGGGTGCGCAGCAGGCTGCGGTGGGATTGCTGAACGGCGAGGATCACAACCTGCACTATTATTTCCGCTGTGGTCCAACCGATAACGATGTAACTCGCAATGGTCCACTGGTCTCGCAAAAGGCACTTGATCTGCTGATCAAGCATCGCCGCCCGTTGCGTCTCACTGAGTATGACAGACTGTTGACGGCCTCAGACCCCGTTGAATCTCCGCGCTGCTTCCTGGGTGCACCGATTCTTTCAACCTCGGGGGTTTACGGGTGGCTTTATCTTCTCAACAAGGCTAACGCGGAAGAGTTTTCCGAAGCTGACGAGCATCTCGCAGCGACGATGGCTACGCAGGTTGGAATCTCTTTTGAAAACGCCAAGCTCTATAGCGATGCGCAGAGACATGCCGCGGCGCTACAACTCGAGATGGCGGAGAGAAGACAAACTGAAGAAGAGAATGCGCGCTTGCTTGTGCTCGAACAGGCCGCACGTGCGGAAGCCGAGCAGGCCAACCGGACCAAGGATGAATTTCTGGCTACGTTGTCCCACGAATTGCGCACGCCACTGTCGGCGATCCTCGGTTGGACACATCTCGTGCGTACGGGAAAGCTCGAAGAAGCTCAAATTGCCCGCGCATTCGAGACGATCGAGCGAAATGCAAGGTCTCAATCGCAATTGATTGACGACTTGCTCGACGTTTCGCGAATCATCACCGGCAAGTTGCAGATCGAGTTGCGTCCGGTTGACCTCTCGAGTGTGATCGAAGCAGCAACCGACGCGGTGCGTCCAGCTTTTGAGACGAAAGCAATCACATTTGAGACTGTAGTCGATCCAAAACCGTCCCTGGTGATGGGAGATGCGAATCGATTGCAGCAGATCTTCTGGAACCTGTTTAGCAACGCGGTGAAATTCACGCCGCAAGGTGGCCACGTTTGTGTTGAGGTCAAGCGAAACAATCGTCAGGTCGAGGTCGCTATCGTAGATTCGGGGATCGGCATCAGTCCCGACTTTCTTCCGTACATCTTTGATCGGTTCCGACAAGCGGACGGGTCGACGACGAGAGTACATGGTGGTTTAGGACTTGGTTTGGCAATCGTGAAGCACCTGGTCCAACTACATCAGGGTAAAGTCGATGTAAAGAGCGATGGAATAAATGCCGGAGCGCGTTTCCGGGTAGTGCTTCCGCTTGCTTCAGCGGTCCCAGCAGAGACGCAACTGGAAGGCGTTGTTGAGAAGAGCGGTAACGGTAGTGCGTTGGACGCACCGCAGGTTTTGAGTGGCCTCAAGATACTTGTGGTTGATGACGAGGCAGATTCGCGCGAGTTGGTGATGGCGATACTCACGCGTTGTGGAAGCGAGGTTAAGTGCACGATCTCTGCGGCCGAGGCGTTGCAAGCCGTTCGATCGTGGGATCCCGATGTGCTGGTAAGTGATATCGGCATGCCGAACGAAGATGGTTACCAGTTGATAAAGAGGCTGCGCAAGTTGAAATCGAAACGCGCGAAGGAGATTCCTGCTGTCGCGCTTACAGCGTATGCCACAGACGAAGATCGCGCGAATGCGCTCACGGCAGGGTTTCAGGTACACGTTGCAAAGCCGATTGAGGCAGAGGTTTTAGTGAAGTCAATCGCTTCGGCAGTAGGACGAAAAGGTTAGAAAATTTCTGGGGCTTGTCCCGTTGGTCTCCCTCTGGTTAGCTGCTGGAAAACCGGCGACAGGATTCTCAGGATTGGCAGAATTACCACGATGCCACGGGCTTGTCCCGTTGGTTACCTCACGTTAGCTGCTACAAAGAACGCCCTGCAAAATCTTCCCGATGCCACGGGCTTGTCCCGTTGGTACTTCACGTTGATGGGCTACCGATGATTGACTCGCATCGATTTGTTCGTCTCCGAAAGTGAGGCTGTGGCTCCGCCCTGACGGTTGTCCGCTTAAATTCCTGCGGGCTCCGCCCGGCACGGTCTCCGACCTTCACTCCAAAATATGGGCTCAATTCCACAAACAACCCTCCCCAAGCTAGAATCGAGTCATCAATGCAATTCAAGGTATCCCTCTTACTATTTCTTTTCTTGCTTTGCGCCTCTGCCGTGGCTCTGGCGCAAACGCCCGCTGAACAAGATGATGTCATCAGAGTCGAAACGGACATCACCAATCTTCTCTTCACTGCAACCGATAAACAAAAGCGTTTCGTAACCACACTGCGCCAGGAAGATATCCGCGTCCTTGAAGATGGCGTGCGTCAGGAACTCTTCACCTTTCAGCAAGAGACCGATCGACCCCTGTCCATTGCGCTCTTGATTGATGTGAGCATTTCTGAACAGCGTACCTTGCCACAGGAGAAAGCGGCGGCGCGTTCCTTTATCGAAACCGTTATCCGGTCGAGCAAGGACCAGGTGGCAATCATTCCTTTCACCGGAACCGCGTATCTTGAACAACCACTCACGCGTGATGTTCTGGGAATATTCCGCGCGCTTGAACGCGTTGATATTGCTGCGCCATCTTACCTTGGAACCGGAACAGCGATTGGTGGTATTCGAACTGGTCCAGGTTTACTTGCTACGCCCCCGGAAGGCTCAACGGCGATCTGGGATGCTGTTGCCGTCAGCGCAACCGAAGTGTTGGACCAGAGTCAGGACCAACGGCGTCGCGCGATCATTCTTCTGACCGATGGGCAAGATACGACCAGTCGCGTGACACATGGCGAGGCTATTAATCGCGCGCTCGCTGCGGAATGCGTCATCTATGCGATCGGTATTGGTGACAAGAAGTATGGCGGAGTAGAGAAGGGAAAGTTGCGCGACATTGCAGAACGCACCGGCGGTCGCGCATTCTTTCCAAAGAAAGAGGACGATTTAACAGCCGCGTTCGTCGAGATTGAGAAGGAATTGCGAACTCAGTACCTCATCGCATACTCGTCTACTAATAAGCGGCGGGACGGCGCGTATCGCGAAGTAAAGATCGAAATAACGAATCCGGTTTTCCAGGAACAAAAACTAAAAGTTCGTCACCGGCCAGGATACTTCGCAAAGCCTCTCACCGGTCCGCGAAGATGAGCTGGCGTGCGACGAGGTCGATGCGGTCGATGAACGTAACACAAGAAGTAGTTGCGACAATTGTTTTAGGCATAGCCTGATATTTAGGTTGGAATAACGGTAAGCCGCAGGCTTACCGCAAGGGTGCGGCAGAGCCGTACCCAAAAGACTTTTTGTACAAAGCCGCTCACAGGGATGCTCACGGGGCAATCCCGTGGCATCGAACTGAACCATTACCCACCCGAACATTCGTTGACTTTTTTTCAAACTCGGCATATTGTCCGCGAGCTAAAATTTCGCGAGGGAGCAACCTTATGATCCCCGTGTTCTTCTGGTTAAGGAACTCGCTGTGAGTTGCCAAGTCTTCGTCGGAGGGCGCGAGAAACTGCTTTTCAAGAGATTCCAGTTCCGCACGTTTGGCTTTGATCTCACTTAATATGTCTTCTCGAGGTGACTGTCCCAACGCCGATAGACTTAGGCAGGTGACGCAAACGAGCAACGCTCCAGGAGTTAAGAGCTGTTTCATATGTTGCTCCTTTCTGGTTGAGAATGACGAAGACTCTAACAGAGGAGACTAAGGGGTTCAATGGACTCGGTTGGAGATAAAACACTTAAAAACAAAAAGAGCGGCAAGTGATTTCTTGTCGCTCTTTTCTTACAAAACTGGCCAGACTCCGGACTTACCCGCAACACACGCTGCCGTTGCTACCGTTGCTCCGTTCCCGGCCTGGCGGGGTTCACAAGGCTAGCGTTGTGCGGAGCCCGAAGTCTGATAACTTTCAAAAAGCGTTCGCAATGTGATTGCGTGAATAGAGAATACTTCACCTCACGAGAAATCAGAAACGGACGTGTGGAGTGTGGCGGCAAGCGCAGAGCGATTTGTGTTCGGCATCATTGCAACCGAACCGGCGGAGGTAAACCACCCTTCCCAACCTGAAATCTTTGGTGGCCCAACCTGAAAACACGAGTCAATCTAAAATCGGCAATCGGCAATCGACAATCGACAATCACCAGCATTCATCAAGCAGCCTCATAACCACGTTCCCCATCTCCGATGATTTGCGATTGATGATCGCCGATTACCGGACTGCCGATTCAGAATTGAGCCGATGCCCTAATTTTCAGGTTGGGAAGGGTGGTTTACCCCCGCGGCTTTGCCTCAAAAGTAATATTCATGCCGGCGTTCCTTCGCTATGGAAACGATTTGTACCTGACGGGCAGAAACCAAAGAGTCGTCGCGCTGCCTTTGCCGCCGCGCTCCCCACAAGCTAGATGGCGGTCTTGCGATGGGCAAACATCCTAAGTAGACCGTTGATTGCAAGGTGGAGCAATAGATAGGCAACGAGCGCGATGACAATGGGCAACAACAACGTGTGCCCGCCATCTGTTCGTGGGCTGGAGACGATTCCTCTGAATGGTTCGTAGAAAGGATTAGTAACAGCAACGATGAAACGAACAAAGCCCGCTGTGCTACGAGCAGCTAAGAGCCCGAGTAGAAGTCGCATTCCCAACAAGGCATAAAGTAGAAAGAAGAGGTAATCGATGACTTGTGAAATGCGGGCGAGGGTTCGCGAGCGTTCAACTTCGCGCTCGGTACTAACAACCTCGTCTACGGCTCGGGAGCGAAACTCCCCGGCAACCTCATCGATCTTACGCGCTTCGCTGCGCGGTGGAGCTTGACTAGCCCGTTCGGCGATCTCGGCGTTGACCTCGCCTTCGATTTCAGACTTCACGGACTGGTGTTGCACCGCACGGCGCGCTTCTTCCTGAGCTAGCTTGTCGTCTTCCATAAGTCATTTCCCATTCTTGATTGCCAATTGCCAATTTGAGGCTCAACAAAGATTCGTTAGACCACAATGAGAACGATCAGCACAAATCGACAATCGACAATTCATCAATAGACTGGCGGAGAGGGTGGGATTCGAACCCACGGTACGGTTCCCCGTACACAGCATTTCCAGTGCTGCCAATTCAACCACTCTTGCACCTCTCCCCGGGGGAATTTCGGATTTGGGATTTCGGAATTCGGATTTGGGAATTCGGATTTCGGAATTCGGATTTTAAGCACCTCTACTCGTCTGCTTAACTCCGCTATCCGCTATCCGCAATCCCAAATCCGCAATCCCAAATCTTCTTGGCGGAGAGGGTGGGATTCGAACCCACGGTGGCCGTTAAGCCACTCCGGTTTTCGAGACCGGTGCACTAATCCACTATGCGACCTCTCCACACTTGATTGACGATTTTTAATTGACGATTGTCGATTTCCTACCGCCGATACGGTCCCGCTGCGAAAGCGAGCTGCAAAATCTCAATTGACAATCATCAGTCGTCAATCGTTAATCCCTTCCGCTTCACTCTAAAGAACTCCTGCATCAACTCTCGGCATTCCACTTCAAGCACGCCCGATCGAATCTCGATTCTGTGATTCAAAAAATCCGTGTCGCAGATCCGGAAGCGCGACTCTACCGCGCCCGCTCGTTCATCTCTCGCGCCATAAATTAGGCGCGACACTCGCGCCTGAATCAAAGCCCCTGCGCACATTGCGCAGGGTTCAATTGTTGCATAAATCGCGACCCCGGTAAGTCGATGATTGCCAACTTGCCGCGCGGCTTCCCTAACGGCGATTATCTCCGCGTGAGCTGTTGGATCCTGCTCCGTTATGGTCCTGTTGCCGGCAACTGCGATGGCAACGTTATCCTTGACGATGCAGGCACCCACCGGGACTTCTCCTGCAGCCTGAGCGTCGCGAGCAGCATCAATGGCTATACGCATCCAACGTGCGTCGCGATCAGTTTCCGCGGCGACAATTGTCATACAAATCGCAAGGGCAAACGGCGGATGAGCCAATATAGGAGCCGCGCTAAAAGACTGTCAAGCTGGCGAAAATTTGCGGATATCGGATTGCGGATTTCGGATTGCGGATTTGGAATTTGGAATTTGCGTTGGCGTCAGTGACGGCAATCATCAATCGGCAATGTCGGTCCAAATCCGAAATCCCGCAATCCGCAATCCGCAATCCGAAATCCCGCAGTCCCGCAATCCGAAATCCGTAATCCGTAATCCGCTCACATCATCCCCTTCCAACACTAAACTTAGAATGAGTCTCGCCGCGTGTTATGATGCTACTCCGAGTCCGGATGCTCCCGCTCTACTCGCCGGCACTCATTTGTGAGTCTGGTTGATGACCACCGAAACACAGCACAGAGGGACAGGCACGTTGCAAAGCGATAGGGTTTCTGGTCGATTACGCCCTCCTCCCCCCACTGAACAACCACAAGGCGAAAAGACCCAAAGCCCGGTTTCATTCATGCGGCGGATGTCGCCTTCGGAATTCAATACCGCGATGATCCACTTCTATCGCGGTGAAGTGCAGCGCTCTAACACCTGGCGAAACCGGCTCGATACAACCACAAATTGGGCTGTCATCACTGCCGGTGCAACGCTTTCGTTTGTATTCAGCTCGCCAATGAATCCGCACTTCGTGATTCCCATCAACTCGATCCTCGTGGCGATCTTTCTCTTAATGGAAGCGCGGCGGTATCGCTACTACGAGATCTGGTCCAGTCGAGTGCGTGTGATTGAAACCGGTTATTTCGCCCAGCTCCTCGCGCCCGAAGGGGTACCACCCGATGAAGCATGGGCCGAACACCTGGCTGCGGATCTGATCACTCCGCATTTCACCATCACAGAATTAGAAGCGGTGGGTAGGCGTCTCAGAAGAAACTATCTGTGGATCTTTGCGTTGTTGGCCCTGAGTTGGAATCTGAAGGTGTATCTCCATCCGCTGCCGGCACGCGACTTCAATCTTTTTATGGATCGAGCCACGGTCGGTGTCGTGCCCGGCTGGATTGTGATCGTCGTAGGAGTGCTCTTTAACACTGCGATTCTTGTTTTCGCGATCGGCACTGTGCGATTGCGTGAGGCGACGGGTGAGGTCCTGCCACAACATCAATTTTCATTACGTCCGCTACAAAGGATGACCAATTGGACGCGCGCCGCCACCAGCGCAACGCGGCGCACCACTGTCAGAGCGCGGCGTGCTCGTCAGCGCGTGCGCAGTGGAGCCATGACCGGTGAGTTGAGAAAGATAGACATCAGTGAAACTCCTGACCGGCCCAAAAGAGGTATCGATACATCGGAGACCCCAGATCGAGACGTTAGAGATGCAGTAACCCCCCGTTAGGTTTGTGGCGCACACACTTCCTTCCTTCGGGCTCTTCCACGCCGATTCTGATCCGAGTTCGCATTTCTTATGTTAGAGCTCAATGGCCAAAGACTGACTCTTAAGCAGATCGCAGACGTCGCAAGTTCCCGAGAGCACGTGACTCTTGCTGCTGCGGCACGTGTGCGAGCTGAAGAATCACGTCGCACAGTGGAGAAGATCATTGCCGACGGTCAGACGATCTATGGAGTTAACACCGGGTTTGGCAAACTCTCAGACGTCTCTATCGAACCTTCGCAAATAGCTCAGCTCCAGCTGAACCTCGTCCGCAGTCACGCCTGCGGTGTGGGAAGTCCGCTACCCGTACGCGAGAGTCGGGCTATCGTGCTTCTTCGCGCTAACGTACTTGCCAGAGGGTTCAGCGGCGCCCGACCAGAGTTGATTGAAACACTCATCTCGCTTCTCGAGCACGGTGTGACACCCGTCATTCCCGAAAAGGGTTCGGTAGGCGCGAGTGGTGATTTGGCGCCATTGGCCCATCTGGCTCTAGTCGTTATCGGTGAAGGTCAAGCGTTTTATAAGGGAGAGCGATTGAACGGTGCTGAGGCGTTGCGACGAGCCGGCGTCAATCCATTGCAACTTCAAGTTAAAGAAGGCCTCGCACTCTTGAATGGGACACAGGCGATGGCTGCTCTTGGTGGTCTGGCCCTTTTTGATGCTGAGAGGCTTACACGTCTCGCAGCCGTTGCCGGCGCGATGACACTGGAAGCTTTACTCGGTACCCCGGTCGCCTTCGATCCGCGCATCCACCAAGTAAGACCACATGAAGGACAGATTGAAGTCGCAAGACATCTACGCGAACTGTTGCGCGAAAGCGAGATTCGCACTTCCCACCTCGAGAACGATCCAAGGGTCCAGGACGCATACAGTCTGCGTTGCATGCCGCAGGTGCATGGAGCGGTCCTTGGTGCACTGAAGCACGTGCGCGAGATCATTGAGACTGAAACCGGAAGCGCGACTGACAATCCGCTAGTTTTTGCCGAGACTAGTGAAGTTTTGTCAGGCGGAAACTTTCATGGGGCGCCACTCGCACTTGGCTTGGACTACGCGGCCATAGCTTTGACCGATTTGATGAGCATCTGCGAAAGACGAATTGATCGGATGGTAAATCCCGATCTGAACGAAGACTTGCCGCCGTTTCTGACACCGACGCCCGGCATCTCGTCGGGATTCATGATGATGCAGGTCACTGCTGTCGCATTGTTGAATGAAGCGAAGGTCCTGGCCCATCCGGCCAGCGTGGATAACGTCCCCACCGATGGCGGCAAAGAGGACCACGTCTCAATGGGTATGACAGCGGCGAATAAACTTCGACAGATAGTTGCAAACGCCGAGATGTTGTTGGCGATCGAATTGATCACGGCCGCGCAGGGCCTTGACTACCGCGCTCCGCTGCAACCAGGCAAAGGCGTTAAGATCGCGTATACAATCGTTCGTGGGCACGTGAGTCGATTAACTGAAGATCGATCGATGTCGGTTGATATCGAGAAGATTGCAGCAGCGATTCGCAACGGAGAGTTCGATTCGTTATTGAACGTAACTAATTAACTTTCCACTAAATCGTGGTCTATTGAGCCAACACACCCCTTGCAATTTGAGGCGCCGCCCCTATTACCTTAAAGTGAAGTAACCTCGTTCGCAGACATGACATGAGTCTTTCTGCGAGCCGGTGCTAACAGAACCTGGAGGAGATCCTGAATATGAGTGACGCTTTTGATGAACGACGAAGAGGTTTGGAAGAAGAATACTTTCATCGCAAGAACAAAGAGGCCATCGAAAAACTTCGCGAGAAGATGAAGGTAGCCGAGGAAGCTAAGGCCGCAGGTCTCTCGACGATGAAATGCCCGCGTTGCGATGGAACACTTGCTGAATCCAAGTTCGAAGAGATCCTCATCGACACTTGTGACAAGTGTGGTGGTGTCTGGCTTGATTCAGGAGAGTTTGAGCAGATAACCAAACGTGAAGGTAGTGGTTGGTTAGGCCGACTCCTGGGAAGGTCCGAAGGCTAGCCGAGAAATTTGATGTCGAAAATGGTTCGTGCGCCACGCGGCGCTACTTTGAATTGCAAGAGCTGGCATCAGGAGGCAGCACTGCGCTGCCTGATGAACAATCTTGACCCCGACGTTGCTGAACGTCCGGAAGAATTGATTGTGTACGGCGGCGCCGGCAAAGCTGCGCGCAACTGGGCCTCGTTCAATGCGATCGTTTCGGAACTGCATCAGCTCGAGAACGATGAAACACTACTGGTCCAATCAGGAAAACCCGTCGGGGTGTTCCGAACTCATGAATACGCACCGAGAGTTTTGATCGCCAACTCGAATCTCGTCGGAGCCTGGGCCAACTGGAACCATTTTCATGAACTGGAACGAAAAGGGCTGATGATGTACGGGCAGATGACCGCCGGAAGTTGGATCTATATTGGGACCCAGGGGATCGTGCAAGGCACCTTCGAGACCTTTGCCGCGATGGCCGATAAGCATTTCGCCGGCGACCTCGCCGGGAAACTTGTGGTCTCAGGCGGAATGGGAGGTATGGGTGGCGCACAGCCACTCGCAGCGACACTTAACGGTGCGGTCTTTCTTGGCATTGACGTAGACCAAGCTCGTATCGAACGGCGCGTGCGGACTCGTTACTGTGATCATCTCGCGCTTGATTTAGATGAGGCGCTGTCGATTTGTGACGAAGCGCGAAAAGAGAAACGCGCCATTTCAATCGGTCTTGTTGGCAACTGCGCTGAGGTGTTGCCTGAGATAGTGCGACGTGGCACTAAGGTTGATTCAGTAACAGATCAAACCAGCGCTCACGATCCATTACGTGGATACATTCCTGAGGGGCTTAGTCTCGAGGACGCAGCTGAACTGCGTGAACGAAATCCCGACGAGTACGTGCGACGTTCAACTCAATCGATGGCGAAGCACGTGGATGCGATGCTTTCATTGCAACGGGCAGGTGCGGTGGCGTTCGATTACGGCAACAACATTCGTAAGTTTGCTTTTGATGCCGGGTGCAAGGATGCGTTTGATATTCCTGGCTTTGTTCCGGAATACATCCGACCACTTTTTTGTGAAGGCAAAGGACCGTTTCGGTGGGTCGCTCTTTCCGGCGAAGCCGAAGACATTCGCAAGACAGACGATCTTGCCTTGGAATTGTTTCCCGATGACCAGACTCTGAACCGCTGGCTGAGGTTGGCGCGCGATCGAGTTTCGTTTCAAGGTCTTCCGGCGCGAATCTGTTGGTTGGGTTACGGCGAACGCGCTGAGATGGGGGAAGCAATCAATGACCTTGTGAAACGTGGCGATCTCAAGGCCCCAATTGCGATCGGGCGAGATCATCTTGATACGGGGTCGGTCGCTTCACCATTTCGCGAGACGGAGGCCATGAAGGATGGATCAGACGCCGTGGCTGATTGGCCCATCTTGAATGCGCTACTGAACACTGCAAGTGGAGCGAGTTGGGTATCGTTTCATCACGGAGGCGGCGTGGGCATCGGGTACTCACTGCATGCAGGCCAGGTTTCGGTAGCGGATGGAAGTCCCGAAGCGTCGCAGAGACTTAACCGTGTGTTGACTAATGATCCGGGTCTGGGTGTCGCGCGGCATGTTGACGCCGGGTACGATGAGGCTAAAGCGACAGCACGCGACAAGTCGATCAACATCCCCATGCTCACGTGAGTCTAAAATCAATCAAAACTACAGCACGTGTTTGGACCGTAACGGCGCTGCTCTTAGTTATCAGCAGCGGTGTAGTGGGTCAAAGTGTCGCTCCGGCGGCTTTACCCTCTCGTGTCGTCACGGTTGACTTTGAAAGTGCGTTGGTAAAAACCAGGTTGCCCTATCGAGTGGTTCTACCGACAGATTATGAGAGACCGGAATCAAAGAATCTCACTTATCCGGTCTTGTATCTTCTGCACGGTCTCACCGGTCACTACACGGATTGGACCACGCGGACCAAGTTGGCGGAATATGCGGCGTCTTACCGGATCATCATCGTGACACCTGAAGGGAATGACGGTTGGTACACAGATAGTGCTTTGTCTCCCAACGACAAATACGAAAGCTACATACTTCAAGAGTTGATTCCTGATGTGGAACGGCGATTCCGAGCGAAGTCGGAGCGCCAAGCGAGAGGAATCGCCGGCTTGTCGATGGGCGGATACGGCGCGCTAAAGTTTGCGGTTAAGTATCCCGAGAAGTTCGTGTTTGCCGGGTCGTTCAGCGGAGCGTTGGATATTGTTTCGCAGACAAAAGAGACTCTGCGGGGCTCTGAGGCGATTCTGCGAACAGTGGATCAAACGTTTGGCCCACCAGGAAGCCCAACCAGACAAGCAAACGACCTCTTCAAGCTTTATCGAGAACTGCCTGCCGAGAAAATTCCTTCATTGCCATTCCTTTATTTCGATTCTGGCACTGAAGATTTTGTGCTGCCTTCCAATCGGGCCTTTCAGAATCTGCTGTTGGAAAGAAAGATTCCACATGAGTCAAGATTACTTCCTGGTGGTCACAACTGGAATTACTGGAACCAGCAAGTGGCCGAGTTGTTGCGCGTGGCAGCGGGGAAGTTGAACTAACCTTGGAGTGCGGTGGCAAGCGCAGCGCGACACCGCTTTGGATTCGATGTTTTGGATCCGACGCTTTGGATGCGGTGTTCTGTTCCGACACTGAATTTTGAATGGCACCGATCCAAAGCGGTGTCGCGCTGCGCTTGCCACCGCATTCGAAATAGATGCTGAACTTTGCAATCCAAACGGCACGCGATGCCGGTCGCATCCTGCAAACCTATCTCGGTCGCGTACAAATCTCCACTAAGGGCGACATCGACCTGGTTACAGAAGCAGATCTCGCGTCTGAAAAACTGATCATCGAAAGAATCAGTTCTCACTACCCGCGCCACTCTATCCTCGCAGAAGAATCAGGCGTGACCGATTCAGTCACCATAGTTCCGGGCAAGAGCGATTGGCGATGGATCGTCGATCCGCTCGATGGGACCACCAACTACGCCCACGGCTATCCTTGCTTCTGCGTCTCGATTGCCCTCGAACGTGCTGGCAACATCGAAATCGGAGTGATTTACGATCCGAATCGCGATGAACTCTTCGCCGCGGAACGTGGACAAGGCGTAACTCTTAATGATCGTCGCATCAGAGTTTCTGAGGTCGAACATCTTAACAGTGCGATGTTGTGTACTGGTTTTCCCTACAACGTGCGCGAGCGCTCAAACTTCGCCCGAGACTTTTCAAACTTCACGATGAATGCGCAGGCGGTGCGAAGAGACGGGTCCGCAGCGATCGATCTTGCTTACGTTGCGTGTGGTCGGTTCGATGGTTTTTGGGAGGATGGGTTGAATCCGTGGGACATTGCCGCTGGCGTTCTATTAATTCAAGAGGCTGGTGGTTTGGTTACCGATTTTGAGGGACAACCACTCAACATCTACACGCCAAAAGTCCTGGCATCGAATGGTCTGGTTCACGCGCGGATGATGCAAATTCTGAAAACGTAAACGCTCTGCCGTACCCCTTGCGGCAAGCCTTTGGCCTACCGCAAGTCAACTCTGAGCTGTCCAGCAATGCCTTAAAATGGCAACCTGAGGCCAAGCCTTTCAAATTTGGAAGGGCAACGGTAAGCCAAAGGCCTACCGCAAGGGATGCGGCAAGCCGCGACAGCTGGATCTGACTTTTTGCGCTGCCAACAGGGGCCACGCTCTTCACTATGGTCTACGCTCGCAAGGTCACCACTTGACCCACTCGAAGCTCACCCGCCCTGATTACCGTGCCGTATACTCCAGCGTAATTCTCATTCAACCGGACAACTGTTTTCATCACTTCAGAATCACGCTCAGCTGTGTCTGGATCAAAATTAACCATGACACATCGTTCATCCTTGAGAGTAACCCTGACGGCTGGCCCGCCGATTCCTTCGTCAAACATCAATGTCTGGCCCACCCATGTGTTTTCCTCAAAAGGCCCAACGCTATCGGTTTCGATCACGATGTTGGGTCGAAATCTGCGAAGGTCGAGGTCTCGACCTGCTTCGCGCCCGACGCCCTGAACTGTTCCCAGACTGATCACCGAGATACAAGCTTCGTCGAATATGCCATGCTTGAGATTCATTAACTCGACATCACTTCCATACCGACTCGAGATTTCTTCGCGCAGTTCATCGCTTCGGAGTTCATACTCTTTGCCGTCCGGCGTCCGAACATGTGTTGGGAGTGACTCTGCACCGCCATCGAGCCCGAATGGTTTATAGAGCAACAACTGCGGTAATTTGCTCGCTGTCAGAAATGGGAACGCGCTTTTGTCATTGAGTCGCCGAAAAGCCAAGCGGCGATCGCCATCAATGCCATGCCAACTTAGCCTTGCAGTGTCGAGTAATTCACCGGCCATTGACTTAACTGGATAACGAAAGATGGCACTAACTCGTCCTAGTTCCATATGAACTTTCTATTGAGAAGCCGACAAACACTTAAAGCGCGGAACCGATAATTTTCGCAAGTTTAGTACTCTCTTTTCGCGCATACTCACGAGTGTCTTCGTCCGGCAACGGATTCAGTTCATGCAACGGATGGAAAACAACTTCAACTTTTCCCAATCGTGGAAGACGACGTCCGACTGGCCACACTCGATTTCCACCTCGAATGGTCACTGGCAGGATGGGTACTCCCGCCTCTAACGCAATTCTGACCGCGCCACTTTTGAATCTACCCATCGAACCGTCTTCCTTACCGCGGCCACCTTCGGGAAAGATAACTACGGCACCTTCGCTCCGAAGCCAGTGCAGTGACTTACGAATAGCAGCCGGATCGCTTCCTTCCAACTGCAGCGGCCAGGCGCCGAGCAACCGCATAAGTTTTCCGATGATGGGCCAGGCGAGTGCTTCATTCCACGCAAGGAAACGAATCGGACGCGTAATAGGAGCCGACAGCCAAAACGGATCAAGATAAGTTTGGTGATTCCCAGCGATGATCACGCCGCCGGTAGCGGGAACATTCTCTAGTCCACGATAGCGAACGTCCCAGAACAACCGACAGATGAGCAGCACGAAAGGTCGAAGAATATTGAGGACCCACTGCGGAAGCATCGTGCTCCCATGGTTCATCCGAGCCACTGGTCTTGAGCGAGTGATGTCGTTTGTGTTGTTCAAAGCCAAATGGTAATAGCCTTATTTCCCGAGCTCCGACCACCACTCCGGAACGTCCTTCGAGGATAGTTGATCTTCATTCCAACGAAGACAATGAAGACACTCGAATCCTACATAGTCGATCGCTTCCTGCTTAGTGAGACCAATTGTCATCTTGGCGCCGCAATCTGGAAAAAAGCAGTAACGCTCGATCTCGATCAGCAATAGCGTGCGGGAAAAAGTTATGCCTTTGTTTGCACTCATGAAAACCTTCCCCTTGAGAATCATAGTGGCCATTCTTTATCAATGAACTCCACATGAATTCTTAGAATGCCATCTGCGCCTGTTCTTTGCGCTCGTACAGCAGCATGTACCGTGATATTGAACTGCTGACTTGTTAATCTCACAAATCGTCCGGAATCGATCTTCATTGAAGTAAAGATCGTCGCACCTTTCGCGCTGAGGTTTTCAGTCACAGTCATCTCAGTTCCGCCGACTTCGCCTGTTTCATTCAACACCTCGAGAAAAATATCAATGGGAATGTTGTGACGAGTGTATGCACGCTGGTCCGATGAGGTCATTGGCTCAATTTGTTCGGTGCCCTCAGCTAGCTCGATTGACTCAGTGCCTGCCGATGCTGCCTCGTATCTGCGCGAAGGATCCTCGTCATAACTTCTGGGTGGATGTTTACCGATGAAGGCGACGCCAACTTCGAACAAGGATCCTTTCTGTGGAGTCCACTCCAACAATCGAGCATAACGAACCAATGCCCAAACGCGGTACTGATCTTCAACGTGATCGAATACACGCAGCTGTCGCGGCATCGGAATCGTCATGTGGAGCAAGCGGCCACGCTCTGTAGGGTGTTTGAGAGTGAACCCAGCGCCGAAGGGTGTGACATCAATTAATCGGGTGATCTCAATCCACTCGAAATCCGGCGATTCGCGACAGTGCACACGCACCGGAAGTTTCAACTCCAATCGCTCTCGCACTCGTTTCCGTGGAGTCTTTTCACTCATGAATTTAGGGGCTTAGTTCGGGGTGTCGGAGGC
>DATBMP010000307.1:0-4598 GCA_036554845.1 Pyrinomonadaceae bacterium | reverse complement strand
CGGCACGACCCAACAACATTCCCATCTCACCAATCGGCGGGAATCTACGCAGGACCGCGTCTTGTTTGATCACAATTGTCAACGGCTTCTTACTTTCGAGGTCGCTGATCGTTACTACGCCGGTCGCAGCATCGACGGCACTTACAGTACCCGCCACGGTGCGAAACGAACCGGAGACAATCTTTTCCGCAGTGAAGCGCCCGCCGTCTGCGCTGCGCTCTCCTAACGCACGAACCTGATCGCCGACTTGCAGATCTTCAAAGCTACTCGTCTTTGCATCACTGAACTTGATTGAATCGGGTGCGTAACGGCGCATCTCCACGCTCTCAGTGACAGGAATCACGACTGATTGAAGGCCAGCCATCGAGCGGCTGGAGATCGTGATCTCCTTTTTAGCGGGATTGAGGGCGGTAACCACACCCAGCAGGCCTCTTCGCCTCCACTCGGCTCGTTCGGCGTCCTGTTTTTTTGCGATATCGGCCTTACTCATCACAATCACAGTTCGTGACAAGACCGATTTTCGATCTTCAGAGGTAGTGCCACGGGCAAAAACCCGATCTCCTTCGCCAATGTCGGCCCAGGTTATCTTCGTGGCATTGGTCAGTGTCTTTTCGCCGGGAGCGAGACGCAGATAGCTGGTCGAATCTGCCACACTGACAGTAACGAGTGAACCAGCATCCGTCTTAACGATTAACTGCTTGCCAGCGGCGTCGAGGGCTTTGACTTCACCGATTACACCGTTCGGCGTGATACCGGAGTCTCCAGACTGGCCCGGCGAAGGAGCGGGGGTCTGTGCAATGGATATTTGAAAAGTCAGAATTGCAATTGAAAACAGTAGTACGGAACGAAAAGGCGTGGTCATGACCCCTCCTAAACACTGCTTCTATGAAGACACCGCCGGATGGCGGTTAGTTACAAAAGATTAGCTTGAGATGGAACCAAAGTTCCGCGTCGCCGGGGGTTTTACGCAGGTCCAAAGCTTAATGTTCTTCAGAATTGCACTACCTGCGTTCGGCCCTTCCAGGCATGATGCCTATTAATCTCACGCCAAGTGTCCGAAATAGTTGCACAACGGCATCGCCGACATGATTTCGGAGAGCATAGGATGCGCGACCGGGCCAATTTGTTGGACTTTTTTAAAGTGTGCGGCTGAGGACCTCGGGTCGGCGTTTCCAACCGACGTTGTAGCGAGCCGTGAGGGCCAATCCAAGGCTGATAACAATCATCACCCCCACAACAAGAGGCCAGACATAAGGAAGGGAGGAAAGGAAGATCCAAAAAGAGGTGCCAAGCAAGAGAGCGACAGACTCGGAGTTTTTCCCGAACGGCAGATAACGCCTTTGCAGCCATCTGCCGGTGGCCGCGTAAACAATCACACGACCAAAGAGACCCGCAATCAGGATCAACAGCAGTGACATCATGCCGACTAACACACTTATCGGCGTCGGTAGGTAGTGCAAACTAACTGGCACGCCAATGCCGATTATTGCTGTACCCAGTAGACCGATAAGCGCCACACGCAAACTCGTCAGTTGTAATCGTGTAACGCCACGGCTGATCGTTCCAGGCATCGCTGCGGTGATCGCTAAAGAGACTATGAACCAAAAAAGAATGGCCAGAAGTCTGATTCCGATGTACGCGGGCGACCAACGGGGTGTTAGCAGATCGGTAGGGTCGCGCATCATGTTGCGCAGTTCCTGTTCATAACCCGCATACATAATCGTCGCGCTCGAAGGATTTCGGGCAGTCGTGCTGTCATCTTCACGACGGTAGGTTCCTCCAACAACGATTACATCACCACCTATGCGCGAACCCTTCAATTGAATTACTGATCCGCCAACAGCGGCGACGTCGCCTTCGACTACACCTTCAACAATCACATCTCCACCGAGCGCAATCGCGCCGTCCTTGACTGTTCCTTTGATTCTCAGCGAGCGACCGACGCCGTAAGCCATCGTGTCGGTAGTCCCTTCAACCACGGACACATCATGGTCCGCGGGAGTCACCTCCGCGTTCTGCGCGTACGTTGCAATGACCGTGAAGAAAGTGGCGAGGATCAGGGCTACTACTCTGGCAGTCAATCGACACTCAAACAAATCTCGACTGGAAGGCAAAACGCGAGTGTCCAGAGTTGATGTAAGAACGTGGCCCATTGAAAAACCGCTATTCGTAGAGTCCGCGGCGGTGATAGCGGTGGTAACTCGAGATCAGAAGTGATAACAGCAGAATGCCAAGCACCAGGAGGAGCAAAACCAAAACAGAGAAGGCATCGGGTAACAGGGCGTTTGAGACGACCCGGACGATAACTGTGACTCCAACACCCGCGTCATATAGGGCCTTACCCAAGACTGTGACAACTCCAACGATCTTTGTGGCGATCAACTGAGCGCTGGAAAGGATCGACTTGCTCGTAGCGAAGCCGAGCAGGGCAAACGAAACAAATGCGAGAACCAAACACAGACGTAACGCGATTCTATGTTCTGCACCGCTCCGAGCTCCGCTCATGTCGCTTTCGGCATGAGCAGCCACGATGCGAGCAAAATCCTGAGGCACGGCCAGGTGTGGCGTAGCGTCAAGTGCTGCGTCGAGTTCACACATGAAGCTACGCTGCATACGAAGTTCGTTCTCACAAATCTTGCATTCGCTCAAATGCTCTTCAAAGGCAACGCGTCTGACTTGGTCGAGATCGCCGTCTATGTAAGCGGCAATCAAATCAGTCGGACAGTTGTCTTTGCGGGTAAGCATTGAACTAAACCGTGACCCCTCGTTCGATAAACAGTTGTCGCATCATTTCGCGCGCGCGGAAGAGTCGATTCTTCACTGTGCCGAGTGGCAATCCTGTTACTTCAACGATCTCTTCATAGGTAAGATCGTGAGAATGGCGTAACACAATGAGTTCGCGATAAGCAGCGGGGAGCGCCTTCACTACCGATTCAATCTCCACCCGTCGTTCCTCGCGCTCACTTTCCTGCTCAGGAGTGAGACCGTCGCTCTCGATTGGCAAGTCGTAGCCATCACTCTCTGATCCATTCACTAACGAGCGCTCGCGACCAGCATTTCGTCGCAAGTGGTCGACTGCCGAGTTATGCGCGATCTTGTAGATCCAGGTAGAGAACTTAAACTCGGGACGGTAGCGAGCAAGGGAGCCGTACACCTTAATAAAGATCTCCTGAGTAAGATCAAGCGCAGCCTCGTAATCGCCCACCATGCGATAAACATAGGCGGCAATTGGTCGCTGGTAGCGCCTTACCAACTCTTCAAAGCTCCCCTCGACGCCGGCAGCGGCAGTAAATACAAGGTCACGGTCGGTGGCCAGGGAAACGTCGGAAATTGAAGACTGAGTTACAGTTGCAGTCGCAATCATGATGCTCAGGTTTTACGCCAATACTACGTGAAATGTTTCAGCAGGGGAGATTATTGCGGTGTTTGGTTATCGGTCGCTATTGCGATGTTACTGATTCAAGGAAAGCTTAGCCAATCCGGCAGGCCCGGCCAAAACGTCGAAACTCAGCTCTCGCGACGGGATCTCTAATCCCAAATCCTCTGCTCCCAGTGGTCGCAGGTCCGTTCCCAATGTTTCATTGGTGATTTCCGCCACCCGCGCGCGCGAAAAATCTTCACCAAGAACGAGCAATCGTGACAGCACTTCAGAGTTCTCCTTAGAACGACGCTCGCGGTAAAAAAGCAACAAGCGATACAACTCATCTTCACGGTCGGTAGCGTCGCACAAAACCTTCCGCAGGATCAGCGGCTCTCCGCCTCTGACTACTAGTGCCGTAAATCCCTGTTCGCATGAACTCAACAAGAGCGAATCACTTCTCGCGCCATTACTCGATAACCACTGTGCCTCGCCGAGGTGACGCGGCAACAACAACCCGGCACGCCAACCCAATGAAGCGAAGATCGCTTCGTACTCGGCAATCACCTCACTACGGGCGGCCGCGATTAAATAACGTGCTCTGCCCTGTGGGTCAGCAGGCAATCGCTCGCGAGTCAACGTAAGTTCAGTCAAGGGCAGGCCGATTGTCCGCTCAATCTTCCAAGAGAGAATGTCTTCAAGTTCGTTACTCGAACCAGGTGTGGTTTCGAGAGTGATAATCGCGGTTCGAATCGATTCTTCAGGAAGCGACAACGACCAGCGTTTCTGTTTCAACAAACCGGCGCTGGCTGCGAGTTCTGTCAAGGTGTTGGCGAGTACGGTTGGATTAGGAATATTGAGTTCAGCGAAACCTGGTTGCAGGATTGAATCATCAAGACCGACATTCGCTGCACGTCGTATGCGAGCGCCGCCGCCGCGAATACGTTCCAGCTCAACAACAGACGCTGATCGATGTTCAAGTCCGACGGCAGCCGAAGGATAGCGGGGCGTTACAAGTTTCGTGAGTGGATTTGGCAATGGAACTTGTGGGTTTGGTGTTCGATGTTGGGGTCTTGGGTTTTTGTTTTTAGCGTTTTTGTTATTTCAGATCTTACTCACCATTCAGAATACGGCGTCCCCTCCGACGACACATCACTCGAGGCGCTATGTATCTCTGTCACCCCTTGCTCACCTTCCGAAGAAAAAGGATCTTCTCCCAACTCAACCGTCCAATCCTTCT
>DATBMP010000289.1:0-10434 GCA_036554845.1 Pyrinomonadaceae bacterium | reverse complement strand
TTGCAGAACTCTTGCTCGAATCGACTCGTGCTTTGCACAACGCGGGCGTACCTGAGGCGCGGAAAGAAGCAGGATCGCTCCTGGCCTATGTAATCGATCGCGATCGAACGTTCCTGATTACGCACGCTGACGATCAAGTCTCGGACGATGTCTTGGAAAAGCTTAATGAGTTCATTCACAGAAGATCTCTTGGGGAACCTCTTCAATACATCACTGGACATCAAGAGTTTTACGGACTCGACTTTGAAGTTTCGCCGTGGGTCTTGATTCCAAGGCCTGAGACCGAGTTATTGGTTGAGACCGCGCTTGGGCTAATGTCGAAAGATGGACCATCACTAGTTTGCGATGTTGGTACCGGATCGGGCTGCATTGCCGTGAGTCTCTTACACCAAAGGGATCTGGCATATGCAGTGGCAATCGACGTTTCTACAAACGCTCTGTCTGTCGCAAGAAACAATGCGACTAAACACCGCGTTCGCGATCGAATAAAGTTCGTTGCCTCCGATGGCTTAACGGCGATCGCCAGTGGGCCAATCTTTGATCTGGTTGTTTCGAATCCACCGTACGTGACAGAGCAGGCCATGTCGGGTTTGCAGAGAGAGGTGAGGAATTATGAGCCTCGGATCGCGTTAACACCCGGGGGTGATGGTTTGAGTCTGATCCGTAAGCTACTCGCAGATTGTCCATCCGTGCTTAAGCGCGCGGGTCATCTTCTCTTCGAGATTGGATTTGATCAGAACGAGGCAGTTAGAAACCTCATTGATAGGAAAGTTTGGGAGTTGCTGGACATTCAGAAGGATCTGCAGGGAATTCCGCGTCTAGTCGCTTTAAAGAAAACCGCCTCCTGACGGAGGCGGCTTAAATCGAATTCTGATTTTTAGAGGCACTAAACTTTTGTTCCGCACTCCTCACAAAACTTTGCATTGGCGCTGAGTTCCGCCTGGCAGGTCACGCATTTTTGTTTTTCTTGCTTGGCTCCGCACTCGGCGCAGAACTTGGCTCCGCTTTGCAGCGGCGATCCACACTTCACGCATGAGACAGTAGTCGCCCCCATCTTCTCGCCACACTCGCTGCAAAACTTAACACCAGCGGAATTCGATGCCCCACACTTTGGGCAGGAGGTTCTCGTATCGACTCCGCCTTCGTCTTTCCGGGGTTTCATCGCATCAGCCATTGCTCCTGCCATCGCGTTGCCGATAGCAAAGCCCGCACCGAGTCCTGCTCCTGTCCCTGCTCCACCACCGGGGTTTTGGGCAGCATCGCGCATCGCATCTGCAGCCTGAAACTGTGCGTAACGACCTGCGTCACCAATAACTCCCATGGACGTGCGGCGGTCCATCGCAGCCTCGACGTCGGGAGGCAGGGAGATGTTTTCGATAACAAACTTTGTGAGTTCCAGGCCGAGAGTATTGAATTCTTCATTGAGCTTTGTGCGGATGAACTTACTCAGCTCTTCATAATTTGAAGCGAGGTCAAGCGCCGCAATCTTCGACTCACCCAAAACATCACTAAACCCGCTAACAAGCGTTCGCTTCAATTGGCCCTCGATATCTTCGGTAACAAAGTGTGCGTTGGTTCCCACTACCTCTTTAATGAACGCCCGGGGATCCGAAGCACGAATGGAATAAATTCCGAACGCCCTTAATCGAACCATTCCAAAATCTGCATCTCGCATCATCACCGGATTTGAAGTTCCCCATTTCAGATCCGTGAACTGTTTCGTGTTGACAAAATAAACTTCGGATTTAAACGGCGAGTTGAACCCGTATTTCCAGGCGCCAAGTTTTGTAAGGATAGGCGTGTTGCCTCCATCAATGGTGTAAAGCCCGGGACCGAATACATCGGCAATCTGACCCTGGAATACGAACACAGCGGCCTGTGATTCGCGCACGGTAAGCTGAGCGCCGTTTTTGATCTCCTGACCTTGCACAGGAAACCGGTAAAGCATGGTGTTGTTTGAGGCGTCGAGCCATTCGATTACCTCAATGAACTGCGAACGTACAGAGTCGAGTATTCCCATCGTCTATTTCTCCTTACCGTCAGCGCTATCCTGGTGTGTCTCCCTGAGGATCGATCAATCTTCGCGAAAGAATATTCGCACGAAAAAGCTGGTTGAGAAAAGCACTTGCGACTAGCCGCGTTCATTCCGAGAGCGTCCAAACCAGATTTTGAAAATTAACAAAGCAGTTAGCCCACCACTGAAGTCAATCAAAGAGTCGTATATGGATCCGGTTCGGGAGGGAACGAAACTCTGATGATACTCGTCCAGTAGCGCGTACACCGTTACCAGAAGGATGGACCACCCAAACCAATTATGCTTTAGCCGATCAAGCGATGAGGTGGCGAAAGCACGGGCAGCCAGGAACCCCAATACGAAGTACTCGGCGAAGTGCGCCCCTTTTCGGGCCAGGAAATGCATCGTCGCTAAACGTTCAGCACTAATGTCGGGAAATAACCAGAGCAGTAGCGGCCGCAAAATCCGCGACGTATTCGATGCAGACAACTCGCCTGTTGAAGCGAATGCGATGAATGCCATCCAGAATAGAAGAGGAAGGTAGCGCGCGAGTCTGCTGCCGAGCGTTCGACTTTCGAGCCTACTGCCGGCTGCATCTTCCATCGTGTTTGAAGGTTCGACCGGAGGGTGAACTTAAACCTATAGCGCGGCCGCCCCGGACACGACTTCGATGATCTCGTTCGTGATCGCAGCCTGCCTGGCACGGTTCATATTCAAGGTTAGTGAGTCGATTAATTCGCGGGCATTCTTGGAAGCCGAATCCATCGCAGTCATCCTCGCACCCTGCTCTGAAGCAACCGACTCAAGAAGCGCTCGGAAGATCTGCGTCTCAATCAGGCGCGGAAGAAGTTGGCTGAAGATCTCTTCTGGCGGCTGTTCGTAAATGTAATCAACCAGATTCGCGGGGGTTGAAGACGTTGGTTCAGAAGTGGCTTTGGAGACTGGCAACAGCTGTTCAAGGACCACTCGCTGCTGAATTACCGACTTGAATTCGTTATATATGACAAAGGCTTTATCGATCTTCTCGTCTTCACTAAATCGTTTGATTACATCTCGAGCTATCTCAAGCGCTTCTGAAAACTCAACACGACCTTTGCCTGTCAGACCAATGTACTCGCCTACGAGGGGGATGTTAGTGCGGCGGAAGAAGTCACGTCCTTTTCGGCCCACTGCTACTATCTCAATTCGCTTGCCTGGGTTCTCGCGAATGAAAGATTGAGCAGCTTTTATCAGGTTTGTGTTGAAGGCACCGCAAAGTCCTTTGTCCGCAGTAACCAAAACGAGCAGATAACGCTCGTCGCCTCTGGGATCGAGTAACGGATGATGAAAACCTTCGTCCGTTCGGCTTGCCAACTCGCTTAGTACGTCCATCATTTTTGTCGCAAACGGTCGGGCAGTGACCACGCGATCTTGAGCACGCTTCAGCTTCGCAGCAGAGACCATCTTCATGGCCTTTGTGATCTGCTGCGTGTTCTTGACCGACTTAATGCGTCGACGGATGTCTAAGAGATTTGGCATCGGCTAATCTTCTGGCGAGTACGCATTGGCTGGAACAGTTTGAACAGCCGCGACTACAGGCGATCCCGCAGGCGAACCAGCACGCTCGCTCCAAATGAATTTAAAGTCCTTCAAGACCTGATTGAGGTCTGACAAGATCTCTTCTGTCAGGCTCTTCTTCTCACGAATGCTCTGGAGCAGACCGGGATGCGAGTTTTCAACGAACCGCAGTAACTCAGTCTCAAACCCGCGAACGTCTTCAACGGGCACATCATCCGTGTAACCATTGCTGGCCGCCCAAATCACCAGGACCTGGTTCTCAACGTTCATCGGCTGATACTGAGGTTGCTTCAGGATCTCAACGAGACGTTGTCCGCGAGCTAGTTGCGCTTGCGTCGCCTTGTCCAAGTCGGAGCCAAATTGAGCGAACGCCTGAAGCTCTCTAAATTGGGCCAACTCAATTCGGAGAGTTCCCGCGACCTGCTTCATCGCCTTGATCTGGGCCGACCCGCCCACGCGCGAAACGCTGTTACCCACGTTAATCGCGGGTCTGATACCGCTGTTGAAGAGATCCGCTTCGAGAAATATTTGCCCGTCGGTAATCGAAATCACATTCGTTGGAATGTAAGCTGAAATGTCTCCTGCTTGCGTCTCGATTATTGGAAGACTGGTAAGCGATCCGCCGCCTTTAGCGTCAGATAGTTTTGCAGCACGTTCGAGTAATCTCGAGTGGAGGTAGAAAACATCGCCAGGGTAGGCCTCGCGACCAGGCGGCCTTCGTAGAAGCAGTGAGATCTCGCGATAAGCTGCGGCTTGTTTGGACAAGTCGTCGTAAATGGTCAACGCATGACGACCAGTATCACGGAAATACTCGCCCATCGCTGCCCCGGCGTATGGTGCGAGGAACTGCATCGCCGCTGGATCAGAAGCAGTTGCCTTTACAACGATGGTGTATTCCATCGCCCCAAAGTCCTGGAGCGTTCTGACCACTTGGGCCACCGTTGAGGCTTTTTGACCAATGGCGACGTAAATGCAGATAACGTCTTTGCCCTTCTGATTGATGATCGTGTCAACTGCTACCGCCGTCTTTCCGGTTTGTCGATCGCCGATAATCAATTCGCGTTGACCACGGCCAATCGGGACCATGGCATCGATCGCTTTCAGACCGGTCTGTAACGGTTCCTTTACCGGCTGTCTATCGACAACACCCGGAGCGATGCGTTCGATTGGGTTATAGCTGTCAGTTACGATTGGACCACCTTCGTCGATTGCATTGCCAAGCGCGTCAACAACTCGACCAATCAATCCGTCTCCCACAGGGACCTGCATAATCCGACCGGTGCGCTTAACCAGATCGCCTTCCTTGATCTTCTGAAACTCACCAAAGAGAACGGCGCCCACTTTCTCTTCTTCCAAGTTAAGTGCGAGTCCACTTACTTCGTGCGGAAAAGAGATCAACTCGCCGGCCATGACCTTCTCGAGGCCATGAATCTCGGCGATTCCATCACCAACCTTGATAACAGTTCCGACCTCCATCACGGTGACACCAGCTTCAAAGTTCTCGATTTGTTTCCGGATAATCTCGTTTATTTCATTAGCCTTTATGAGTTCCATTGTTTTTCCTCGACCGGCTCAGTTGCCCGCTAATTTTTTCTCAAGTTCCTGAAGCTGATTTCGGATCGAACCGTCATAGACAGTTGAGCCTATTCTCGTGATTGCTCCTCCAATCAGATCTTCATCCGTCGAGAAGTTCACTCGTACTTCTTTTCCCGTGATCTTTCGCAAGTCAGTGAGGATGGATTCCTTCGCGGATTCTGGTACTGGACGAGCTGTTATGACAACAGCGCTGATAAGCCCCGCCTTTTCATCGAGCACTAGGGCGAACCGACGATTAATCTCCGCGAGCTCGCTCAGCCTCTGATTCTTCAAAAGGACGCGAAGGAAGTTCTCGGTCGTCTTCCTCACACTGGCCCGAGCTATGAGCTGATTAAGTGTTCTGTCTTTGTCGGAGTAGGGAATAGTGGGATTGTCCAAAAGTTCGCGAAAGAGGTCGCTCGATTCAATCATTTGCTGCCAACTAAGCAGCTCTTCCTGAACCTCGCGAGCTTCACCAGCTTTAAGAACTACTTCTGCGAGAGCCGTGGCATATCGACGAGCGATGGAACTCAACGAACTGGCCCTCCCAAGCTGCGGGTTCCCGCTCTTACCAACCGAAGCTCATCATCATTATTTATGTCACGCCGGATGAGTTCCTCAGCCCTTTTTATACTTAACTCAGCGGCAAACTTCCTCAGCTCTGTGACGGCCGCTTTTCCTGCCATTTCAATCTCACGCTGAGCATTCAGCTTCAATCTGGTCAACTCAGCTTCGGTCTCGACGCGCATTCGTTCGCTTTCGGCTTGAGCTTCAGCCCTCGCCTTTTGCCGGATCGCCGCCACTTCATTCTGCAATCCTTGCAAACGGGTCTCGACCTGTTCCAATTGTTTCAAAGCGCTATCTCGCTCCTCGCGAGCTCGAGCCAACTCCCTCTTAATAGTCTCTTTTCTGGTTCGAAGTGCCTCACTAATTGGGCGACCCAAAACTCGATGAAGATACCAGGCTGCAACCAGAAAAACCGCCAGATTGAGAAACTTCCAGAGTTCGAAACCCGGATAGTCCCACCATGGAGTGCTACCTTCCTCCGCGACGATGTACAAAATGAAGTGGAGAGCTAAGTTCATGTGATTAACGGCCTGCTCCGTCCATAGGACGACCCAAAATCCGCGATGCTATTTGAGCTCCAATCTCGGAACTCTCTGATGTTAGTCGATCGCGCACGGCGTAGGACTGCTGATTGAGTTCGGCTTTTTGGGCCACGAGCCAGTTTCCCATCTCGTCTTTCAGCTTTTGAATTTTCTGGTCTCGCTCGCGGACGCTCTCGGATTTCAATTCTTCCATCTCGCGGTACCCTTCTGTCCGCGCTTCTCGAAGCTGTCCCTCGTATTCGTGAAGCCGCTGATTGACCCGCGCCAGAACTCCCTCAGTTTCACTATGTCGTCCTTTGGTCTTCTCTTCGCGCTCCGCCAGAACCTTGTTAACAGGCTTAAATAAGGTCCGATTAAGAATGGCGACCATAATCCATATCATCAGGATATGGACCACCAGAGTTCCGTCAGGTACTAGTTGAATCGAGTTTTCCGCTAAAGCGACCAAGAGAACCCCCATAGGAGGATGGGTCAGATATTCAAGAACTCAGTTGACTAAGGATAAAGATCCGACTGGCTAAAAAGCCGGAAACTCTAGCACGCGGACAGAAAATGGGTCAAGTTTGGCCCAAATGCTCTTCGGAGAATAATTGGATGTACTTTGTAACAGGCTGCGGCGCTTACAGCGTGACGTTATTGGATGTACTTTTTGCTACAGGCCCTGGGCAGTGGCTGCTTGAGCTGACTTGGTTAGCAGATCATAAAGACGATTTAGATCCTGATCATTGAAAAACTCCAACTCGATCCGACCGCTGCGTAGATTCGGATGCTGGACAATCCTCACTCTAGTTCCAAACACTCTTCTCAGTCGTGCTTCCGCTGCCCGCACATTTGGATCTGGGGTTACAGCTGATTTGGTGACCTGCGTTGTCTCTTTCTGCTTGACTAGCTTTTCAACCTGCCGCACCGAGAGTTGCTCGTTGATGATCCTTTTAGCCAGGCGCCGCTGGTGGTCTTCACCGGACACGGCCAACAATGTTCTCGCGTGACCTGTTGAAAGCATTCCCTCCTGGACGAGTTGCTGTAGGTCCTCTGGTAACCGCAGAAGGCGAAGGTAGTTTGTTATGTAAGATCGATCGCGCCCAACTCGCTTCGCCAGCACCTCTTGTGTGAGGCCCACTGTTTCAATCAGTTTCTTGTACGCCCCCGCCTCCTCGATTGGATTCAGTTCTTCACGTTGGATGTTTTCGATTAGCGCTAACTCGAGAAGCTTTTCATCTGGTACGTCGCGGACAATCGCTGGAACACTTGAGAGTCCCGCGATCTTTGCAGCGCGCCATCGCCGCTCTCCCGCTATGAGTTCGTAGTTAGAACCGCGCCGTCTGACAACCAGTGGTTGGACCAATCCGTTTTCGATTATTGATTGCGACAGTTCGGCGAGCTTCGCTTCATCGAAATTTGTCCGCGGTTGGACGGGATTGGGATGGATTTGATCGAGTTGAATGAGATTCGTGTCGTCAGTTGGACGAGACTCAACTGAAAGCAGAGCGCCCAGCCCCCGCCCCAATGCCTTCCGCGTCATGTGCAAGTATCTCCTTCGCGAGTTGAAAGTAAGCTTCGGCGCCCTTTGAATGAACGTCGTATTGGATTACCGGCTTTCCATAACTGGGAGCTTCTGCAAGCCTCACGTTTCTTGGAATTACCGACTTAAACACGAGGTCGCCGTAATGCTGTCTCAAGTCAGAAGCCACCGCTGATGATAGATTGGTTCGCTCGTCGAACATCGTGAGCAACAGGCCTTCGATCTCCAGATTCGGGTGATGCACCTGACGAATTTGAGAGATGGTATCGAAGAGTTCTGTTACTCCCTCAAGCGCGTAATACTCACACTGGATTGGAACTAGAACTGAATCGGCCGCGATCAGACCATTCAAGGTCAGCAGTCCAAGGGAAGGCGGGCAATCGATAATAATGAATTCATAACTCGACTCCACAGGTTTGAGAAGCTCCCGGAGTCGAAACACCCGGTTCTCAATCTCAACTAGCTCGACCTCCGCCCCTGCGAGATCCTTACTGGAAGGAACCACCGACAGATATGGCATGTCGGTGGGCAGAACAATGCTTGCCACTGGCTCCTCAAGAACGAGCGAGTGGTATAGCATCTTTCTGAAGCTGCCACGCTCTATTCCAACTCCCGAAGTTGCGTTAGCTTGTGGGTCAGCATCGACCAGCAGGACGGGGATCTCCGCAGAGGCGATTACCGCAGCTAGATTGACGGCAGTCGTGGTTTTGCCCACGCCACCCTTTTGATTAGCAACGGCTATGACTTTGGCCATAAGGGTCAGACAACGACTTCAAGTGGGAGTAAGCTAACACAGAGGTCAAGCTGAAGGGAGAAAACCGCGGTTAAATCGTGGGAGTCAAGGAGGGGACACGTGAAACATTCGCCACATCGTCAGAACAGTAAATCCCGCGGGAGGGATGGGGACACGTGAAACATTCCGCCGTTACGTCGATTGACTTATACTTAACTGACACAGAAGTGCTGATGCTGCTGCGACCGTTAGGCCCGGGATGGTTCTGGCTTCACCGAATGTTCGAGGGCGAACGCGCTCAAGTCGCTCGACCATCTCACGGGAGAGCCCACCCACTGTCCCGTATTTCAAGTCCTCAGGAATTCTCAAACCGTCATGGGAATGAAGCCTGGCTAGTGTTGTCTCCTGATTCTTTAAATAACCCGCGTACAGCGAATCGGCTAGCGCTGACTCCAAATCAGTCTCGGTAGTGCCGTTGCTAATCTCCAAAGGAAGCAGGGAACGGACAATAGCAGGGGTAATACCCTGTCTCTTTGCCAGCTGCTCCAAGGTAATGGAATCGCTCGGGTTTAGCTCGGTAAGAGCGTTAAGGGCGGCGAACTCCTTGTCGCTGCTTCGCAAACGCGTCGTCTGGAGGGAGCGCTTGATGGCTCCGATTCGGTCTCGACGAGCATTAAATCTAGTCCAGTCAGTATCTCCTACCAGCCCCAACTCTCGCCCATAGCGCTGCAACCGCTCGTCGGCATTGTCATGTCTTAGGGCAAGTCGATTCTCCGCTCGGGAAGTAAAAATTCGGTATGGCTCGTCAACCCCGTGTGTGATGAGGTCACTTATGAGTACTCCGATATAGGACTCTCTGCGGCTAACAGTAAATGGTCTTCGGTTCGCAACTGATAGGGCTGCGTTTATCCCCGCCATTAAACCCTGGCAGGCTGCTTCTTCGTAACCCGTGGTTCCATTAATCTGGCCCGCATGAAACAAACCCGCGATGAGAGTCGATTGCAGGTCGAAACTCAACTGCCGTGGATCCACATAGTCATACTCGATTGCGTAACCCGGCCTAATAATCCTTGCTTCATTCAAGCCGGGTATCATCCTGACCAATTGCTGTTGAAGTTCAGCGGGCAGGGAAGTCGAAAAACCGTTCAGATAGACCTCGTTAGTGTCATGCCCTTCCGGCTCAAGAAAAAGTTGATGCTTGTTCTTTTCGCTGAATTTGACCACTTTGTCCTCGATTGAAGGGCAATAACGCGGGCCAACACCTTTGATCTTTCCTGAGTACAGGGGTGACTGCTCGAGATTTCGGCGTATTTCCTCGTGAAGTTTCTCAGTTGTATAGCCGACGTAACAGTTGATCTGTTCTTGCAAGATTTCGTCGGTTGAAAAAGAGAACGCAACCGGTTTCTCATCTGCCGGCTGCGGTTCAAAAGCGTCCCAGTCAATTGTGCGACCGTCGAGTCGAGGCGGCGTTCCGGTCTTCAATCGACCGACATTGAAACCCAGCCGACGCAGCGCTTCAGCAAGTTCTACTGACGCTGGTTCACCGGCTCGACCGGCCTCGTAAGTTGTTCGGCCGGTATGGATCAGACCATTCAAGAAGGTGCCGGCGGCGATAACGACTGCCGCAGCGCCGAACTTTCGACCGTCCTGCATCTCGACTCCGTAAATCCGATCGTTGTTGACGATCAGATCAACGACCATTCCCTGACGCAGACTAAGGTTCGGTGTGGCCTCTAACGTCAGCCGCATTTCCTTGCGATAGAGAGAGCGATCGGCTTGGGCCCGAGGCGATTGAACAGCTGGACCACGAGAACGATTGAGCAATCTAAACTGAATGCCCGTTCGGTCTATTACGCGCCCCATTACTCCGCCGAGTGCATCAATCTCTCTGACCAAGTGGCCCTTTGCGATCCCACCAATTGCC
>DATBMP010000239.1:0-7425 GCA_036554845.1 Pyrinomonadaceae bacterium | reverse complement strand
ACTGTTACTCGGGGCATCATCAATCTAAACAATGGGGGCGTCTCACCCAGTCCACGCATCGTCACTGAAGCTCTCGTTCGCTACATCTGGCAACAAGAGGACGCCACTGCATACACCATGTGGCAGATCCTCGAACCGCAGTCCGAAACCATTCGCACCGGCTTGGCAGAACTCTTTGGTTGTGATCGGGAAGAGATCGCAATCACTCGCAACGCGTCCGAATCGTTGGAGACTTTGTTAATGGGGATGGATCTGCAATCCGGCGATGAGATTCTGACCACTACTCAAGATTACGGGCGCATGCTCACCACCCTGCGCCAACGTGAGAAGCGTGAAGGTTTGGTGCTGAAGTTGATCAAGATTCCGATTCCGGCAAAGAATCTCGACGAAATCCGCTCCTCATTCGAACGCGGCATCACAAATCGCACTAAAGTGATTCTGATGTCACACATGGTGAACATCACGGGCCAGATCACTCCGGTAAAGGCGGTGTGCGAAATGGCGCGCGCGAAAGGCATCGAAACGATCATCGATGGCGCGCATTCCTTCGCACAATTCGCTTTTAAACAGCAGGATCTTGGTTGTGATTACTTCGGTACGTCGTTGCACAAGTGGCTCTACGCTCCCAAAGGCACCGGGATGCTTTACGTCAAGCGCGATAAGATCGCCAAAATCTGGCCGCTGATGGCCGCCGAGTCAAAACAAGCAAACGATATACGGAAATTTGAGGAGATCGGAACGCATTCCGCCGCGCCTCGACTAGCGATTGGTGAGGCACTGCTTTTTCATAATGGCGTAGGAAGCAAACGCAAAGAGGCTCGATTGCGGTTCTTGTCGCGTTACTGGATGAACCGCCTGAAAGATCTGCCCAAAGTTCGATTCAATACTTCATTTGATGCCGCGCAATCATGCGCGATCGCGAACGTGCAGATTGAAGGAATCAAACCAGCGGCGATTGGAAGTTATCTCTTTGACAAGCATCGAATCTTTACGACTCCTATAATCCATGAAGAGTTTGAGGGAATTCGAATCACGCCAAATCTTTACACTACGATTGGTGAATTGGATCGCTTCTGTAATGTGATGGAGGCGATCGTGCGGAAAGGCCTGCCGGTTTGATTGCGGATTGCGGATCGCGGATTTGGAATTTGGAATTGCGGCGGCCTGCTTTAGCGTCATAGGCAATGGCTCTTTATTTTAAACGCCTTGACGGTAAGCCACAGGCTTACCGCAAGGGATGCGGCAAAGCCGACGCAATCCCTAATTCCAATTTCCAAATTCCAAATTCCAAATCCGCGATCGGGAATCCGCAATCCGAAATCCGAAATCCGAAATTATCCGAGATCCGAAAAAGGTTCACGCACAATGGTCAAACGCATCACTAGACGACATCTTCTTTCTAATGGAATCAAGACCGGTCTCGGTCTGGTTGTTCTTAAAAATATTGGTATAGCTCCGCGTTCGGTCCTGGCTGTTTCGCAAGAGTCGAAATCGAGCGAACGTTTTAGCGCCGCCTTCCAGCGACTCGACGAATTCATTGCGCGTCACATGAACGAGTTGGGAGCACCGGGCATGACCGTCGCGATAGCCGATCGCAATGGGCTCGTTCGCGAATCTCAATATGGATTCTCTGATTTGAAGTCGCAGGTGAAGGTAAAGTCGGAAACTCTTTTTGAGATCGGGTCGATCTCGAAATCGTTTGTCGGCCTCACGATTCTTCAGTTGGCTGAGGAAGGAAAACTCGATCTGCATAAACCCGTCAGTGCCTATCTGCCCTGGTTAAAGGTTGAATCTAAGTTCAAGCCGTTTACCACGCATCATTTGTTGAGTCACACCGCAGGTCTTTCCGCTGTTCCATTGTTGATGAGGGTGGCGGCGACCACGTTACGAACTGCATCAGAACCGGGTACCAGGTTCGTCTATTCAAACATCGGCTATGTGCTGTTGGGTTTTATCATCGAGGAGGTAGACAAGCGGCCGTTTGCCGAGTCGTTGCAGAAAAGAGTGATCGACAAACTTGGCATGAGTTCAAGTGCAGCCACGATCACCAATTCGATTCGTGAACGAATGGCGGTCGGTTATGGACCACTTCACGATGACCGGCCTTTCCCTTTTAAAGGAACACTCGCTGAAGCACCGTGGCTCGAAGTCGCTGAAGCAGCAGGAAGTGTCGCGGCTACCGGCCGGGACATGGGCGCTTATCTCCAGATGTTGCTCAATCGCGGAGCTGGACCACGTGGCCGCATCATCTCTGAAAAGAGTTTTGAGTTGTTTACGCAACCGGTCATTAAAGCTCCGTTTCGTGGAGAGGAAGCGACTTACGGTTACGGTCTTTGGAACAGCAGCGTTGATGGTCACACGTTGCTTCGTCACACGGGTGGAATGGTGGCGTTCAGTTCATCGATGTTTGCCGACACGACGGCCGGTCTCGGCGTCTTTGCTTCTGTCAATGCGCGCATGTCCGGGTATCGGCCCGTGGCGGTTACTAAATACGCGTTGGATCTGCTTAACGCCGCAACCAACGGGCGTGCATTGCCGGCGGCGCCTCCGCCGCCGAACCCGCCTGACAGAATCCAAAACGCTTCGGATTATGCTGGGACCTTCACCGCTCCAGATGGAAGCAAGCTTGTTTTGGTAGCCGAAGATCAACGGTTGTTTCTTGAGGTTGAGAAGCGACGCATCGCGTTAGAACTGGCGGGACGAGATCGCTTCATTGTCAAAGATCCGCATTTCTCGTTGTTCGTTTTGGGTTTTGGACGCGATAAGGAGGCGGTGGTGGAGGCTTTTCATGGCCCTAACTGGTGGGCCAACGCACGCTACAGTGGCCCAAAGAGTTTTGAATACCCGAAGGAGTGGGAAGCCTTTACAGGACATTACCGCTGCGAGAGTCCCTGGTATGGCAGCACGCGTGTATTTGTTCGCAAAGGCCAGCTGTTCCTACAGGGTGAACAGGCCCTGGTCCATGTGACCGGAAACGAGTTTCGTCCCGAAGGCGACAATCCAGATCGAATAGTTTTTGACACGAGGGTCAATGGAAAGACAATGCATATGAATTATTCCGGTCTCGATTTCTACAGAACGTTTACGCCATAACACACAAGCGAAAATAAGGAGGACATCAACGATGTCGAGTCAACAAATGCAACAACCTAGTCCGCAGTTATTTTTCCAGACGGCAACTTCTTATCAACAAACCGAAGCGATGAAAGCCGCGATCGAATTGGAGGTTTTTACTGCTATTGGAGAAGGGAACCAGACTGCAGCAGAGATTGCGAACGCCTGTCGCACGTCCGAACGAGGCATGCGTATTCTTTGTGACTATCTATGCATCGTGGGCTTCTTGACTAAGGAGGGTGATAAGTATCGTCAGACGCAAGACACGGCTTTCTTCCTCGACAAGAAGTCACCGGCTTATCTCGGTTGCGCGATTGACTTCATGTTGTCTCCGACCTTGGTTGAAAATTTCAGGAATCTCTCTGAAGCAGTACGCAAGGGCGGAACTGTTTCACCAGAAGGTGGCACCATCGCACCCGAACATCCTGTTTGGGTGGATTTTGCACGAGCGATGGCGCCGATGATGGCCATGCCGGCGCAGTTGTTGGCGAAGCTTGTCGATCCAAACCCCGAACATGGTCTTAAGGTGCTCGACATTGCTGCCGGACACGGGCTGTTCGGTATCGCTTTCGCTACACAGAATCCGAAGTCTGAGATCGTTGCGTTGGATTGGCCCAAGGTACTCGAGGTGGCCCATGATAATGCGGTGAGAGCAGGCGTAGCGGATCGGCATCGATCGATCGCAGGCAGCGCATTCGACGTCGATTATGGTTCCGGCTATGACCTGGTCCTACTCACGAACTTTATCCATCACTTTGATCCTGAGACTTGCGAGCTGCTTTTGCGGAAAGTGCACGCTGCACTGGGTGAGGGTGGGAGAGTTGCGACATTGGAGTTTGTACCGAATGATGATCGGATCACTCCACCTGAGGCCGCGGGTTTCAGCATGATGATGTTGGGCAGCACTCCCGCGGGAGATGCTTATACGTTTAAGGAGATCGAGAGGATGGCGGCGAATGCCGGGTTTGCACGGAGTGAGTGTTATCCCTTACCGCCGTCGATTCAGAGTGTGATCTTGTCTTACAAGTAGGGTTGAGATCTCAACCTGAGGAAAAAATTGCCGTCGAACGTTTCCCCCTAAACGTTCGACGGCTTATGAGTGGGTGCTTAACGTCACGACTACTTGCAGGCGGAGCCCGTTGCCTTTTCAAGATTATCGGCAGCACCGACTCGCAGTCTATTCAGTTCGACTGCCACAGAATTTAGTCCTGCCGCCTTGAGGAATTCTTGAGGTTAGCTTGAGTTGTCGGCCCCAAAGTGCGGAAGTAGCCGGAAAAGGGCCTTTTTAAGGGCTGAAAAAATTTTTGCTCAAAATTAGGTTGGGGATTGACTTGATCTAGTAGCCACGTGTGGTAGGTAAAGTCCCTGATTAAGCGCCCTTCGCACTTTCTGATCCGGCTTTCGAGGCATGGTCAGCTTGCGCTAATAACTGAGCCACTATGTCGTAGAGTTCGTTGCTCCGAAATGGTTTGGAAAGATAACCGCTGAAGCCAACTTCAAGAGCGCGCGCCCGGTCGATTTCCGACGCGGTCACTGCCATACAAGGAACTCGTTCCGTCTGAGGATTCCTTCTAAGCTCGGTGAAGACTCGCCAACCGTCCATCTCAGGCATGGAAAGATCAACCAGGATGAGATCCGGCGGACGCTCCAAAGCCATCGCCAGACATTCAGTGCCGTTTCGAGCTTCCCGCACCTCGTAGTTTGCTCCTACCAATAGAAGACGAAGTAGCTCTCGATTGTCGTCATAGTCGTCTGCGATGAGGATGGTGGGAGGATTTTCACTGCCCGAACTCGTCATAACAGGTGCGACTTATAAACTGAGTAACAAATAGTGTCAATTGGCTCGTCTGCTGAGATTGTCCTGATTTGAAGGGGAGACGCGCATAGACCCCTGCTTCACGATTGATGCATTTGGATTTGTCGTCGCGAGCTTCAGACCAGGTTCTCAGGTTCATTAATACGTTTCTGCGGCGGCACTACGGGCAGCCAGGGAGTGCCTCCCCGACAAATACTCCGAAAAAAGCATTTCTTGACTCACTTAATCCTGCACGTCCATAATCGCTTTTAGTGGCAATTTGCCCTGCGTCATCGCGCCAGTCCCTTGCAGATGAATCAAGACTCAAATTTGAATCCTTACCGAAAACCTTCGGGTCTCCCCGAATCGGATCAATGGAGGAATTAACTGTGGTTAGCGGACAATTGGAAGATAGCTTACGCCAGGATATTGAAAGCTACGTTGAATCACGCCTGAGCGCAGTAAGGCAGGAGCTCTCGCAACTGCAAAGCCAAATCAATGAGTCGCTAAGTCGCCTACTGGACCAACAAGGTGATGTTCCACTGGATGGTTCCGTCACGTCGTCCATCGCCGAACATCTGCGCGCCGCCCATGAAGAGGGCGTTGATCTTGCTGCTTCGGAATCGTCGCGCGCGAAGGCTTCCAGCGACATGGCGTTGGTAAAGGCCGCGATCTCTGACATCGATGAGCAACGCACGCAAACCGATATTCTGAAGATGTTGGTTAATCGCGCCGCAGCCTTCGCACCCCGGGTAGCGTTTTTTGTGATTAAGGGACAACAGGTAATCGGTTGGCGAGCTCGAGGTTTTCAAGGCAGCGTAGGAGACGATGCGATTCGCCAGATCTCCTTCTCAACATCTGCTGATACGGTTGCGCGCGAGGTTTCTGGTTCAAAGACCACGTGGAGTGGTGGTCCAAGTTCACAACCCGAGAATCATCTAATCCTCAACCGGCTTGGCGAAGAACCCCCACAGCGCATCGTCGCGATTCCCCTCGTAGTCCGATCGAAAACGGTGGCTGTCCTTTACGCTGACTCTGCCGCACTCGATTCGGAAGCTATCAATCTTGAAGCTCTCGAGACGCTGGTGCGAGTCTCAGCGATGGCAGTTGAATTGCTCGCCGCCAGAAGCGCGCCCGCAAGGCGTGTCGAACACGCGCCTGCTCACGAAGCCGTCGAACAACCAACCTCATCGGCTTATGTGCCGTCTCGCGAATACGAGGCACCGGCGCCTGAACCACCTCCTCCGCCGTTTGTCGAACAACAACCTGAACCGCAGGAGGCACACGAACCGCGAGGAGCTTTTGAAGCCGAGCCTGAAACTTACGAAAGCTCGACACCTGCTTATGAGTCTGCTCCGGCCGAGACTGCACCACCCCCCGCACCTTCATTTGAAAGCGAAGCTCCCTCGCACCCCACTGCTGCGCGTCGTCGCTATGGCATGGACCAGGATCTGCCGGTGGATGTTGCCAGTGAAGAAGAGCGGCGACTGCACAATGACGCTCGACGTTTTGCTCGTCTACTGGTTTCTGAGATCAAGCTGTACAACGAACAGAAGGTGGTCGATGGTCGCTCGCAACATGATCTTTATGAGCGATTGCGAGAGTACATCGATCGGTCGCGTGAGATGTACGACAAACGCGTGAAACCGGAAGTGGCCCGCAAATACGACTACTTTCACCACGAGTTGGTGGGAACGTTGGCCGAGGGAGATCCGGAGAAACTCGGCAATGCTTATCCGGGCGCCACGGTCTCGGCATAACACCTTTTCGGTTTCGTGCATCCAAGTTCAGGCAGGCCGAAACCGTTGGCTTTGAGAGTCTCAAGTTCCACGGTCTTTCCCGGGCACTTACGTGAAAGAGATTGGAGCTTGAGACTTTCTTCTTTCGACTCTAGACTCTGATTCGAGATGAATTAGCGGAGGCGTTGAATTGGGAAGTTTTATTCACAAGTATCGGATCGTTCTCGTCGTAGTTGGAATCGCGCTGATTATTGGAGCGTCGGTTCCGCTCTTTCTGACTGCAAGTCTCAAGCGACAACAAACGCCGGCTGAATCTCAGGCTATTGCGAGTTTACGCGCCATGACCCGCGGTGGCGTTCTGCCATCGGAAGCCGTTCTGACGAAGATGGAGAACGACTTTCCGCGCTCGAAAGCCGCTGCCTTAGCGCGTTTGGTGCGTGCTCGAATCAGACTCGATGCCAAAGACCATGCGGGTGCTGCCAACCTGCTCAACACAACTCTCATTGCCGAGCACACATCGATTGGTGACTTTGCGTTGATGATGCGGGCACAGGCTTTGGAAGAATCCGGTAAGTCTGCCGAAGCCAGAATTGTTTACGAGCAACTCGTCCGAGATCATCCTTCCTCCAGCCAGGTGCGTAAGGCGCTGTTGCAGACTGCCAGTATCTCGAGCAGGTCAGGGAGCGCTGGAGGTGTGACGCTTTTATTAAAGGACTTGATTGTAAAAGACGACCCGGCGGCGTGGTTACTTGCAGCGAAGGCAAACGAGCAATTGGG
>DATBMP010000231.1:0-4617 GCA_036554845.1 Pyrinomonadaceae bacterium | reverse complement strand
TGAGACGGCGGCCAAGCTCGACCTGGTGTTGCCACTGCGTCCCGCACCGTCGCCTACCACTCGACGCCAACCCAACACGTTGCTCGCGCACGAGCGTGTCTTTCGTCTGCTTATTGCGAACGATCCAACGATCGATGTCGTGAACTTCAAGAGCAACTCGTCTGGGTCACTCGCAAAGTCTGAGACTCACGCTGCGAAAGAGATGACATTTGAGAAGAGCGCGCCAGTTGCCCCGCCAAAACAGATCATCCCCGAACGCTACGTCAATGAATCTTCATTCAAAATCAGCCGTGAAGAAGCGTTGTATGACATCCACGCAAAACCTACGCTGGGCCAACGCGTACGAGAGTTGGGACAAAGGCTGAGAATCTTCAAGAGACAGCACGAGATAACTAAATGGCAGGCATTACTGGCAGGACGGAACGCTGATGATCAGTTGTGGTCGGTGCGTCCGCCGGCGGGGATGCTGCAACATCCGGCTGTCCTCGATTGGGCCAGGACCACACTCCAGCTCGCCGGCTATGACACAGAGAAGATGCTGGTCGAATGGGAGATCTTTTGGCGCCGGAAAGGATTTTAGAAACAAACGGATCATCTGCGATGAAGGCTTATAGGAGACGAGTCATGTCTACTGCGATTTCTCTCGCCGAAGTTCCGCGGCCTTTGAGCGTTGAGTCTGAGGTCTTGAAGGCGATCGACGCGCGGCAAAAACTTTTGGCTGCGATCGAATCCGAAAAACAGAAACGCGAGTCGGATGAAGTGGAATTCGCAAAAGGCCTGGCCCGGGATATCGGTGGCAGTCCGACGGTGAACGTCGATCTCATTACACAAAAGGAAGCCGCCCGGAAAGTTGCAAACGATCGGGCAAACCAGCGAAGCGAGGCACTGGAAACCGTCCTCGGGATCATTAACAAGCGCATTGAACAACTGGGCGTTGATTCGCCTGATGAAGTTAGTGCCGCGTTTTCGAAGCAGGTTGAATCCCTGGAGAAAACACTCTCGGAAAAGGAAGAGGACGGAAAAGAGATTGAAGGACAGATCAAGATGTTGAAGGCCGAGATGCGAAAGCTACCAAAGTCACGGAAGAGGAAGCGTTAGTCATAGACGAGCACAGCACGACAAAATAAACGGAAGAAAGAACTATGTCTTACTTCTCTACCAGTGAAGAGCCATCGTTGGGAGGTTGGTTAGGTTGTGGCAAAGACTGCAACTGTGGTCCATGCCGTTCAGGCATGAATGGCCTGGGGGAACGGTACGAGAGAGATGACGAGGAAGAAGCCCCTGGTCCCGCTGTCAATGGCTGGTACGGAGATTTTGGCTATTACGGATTTCACGATGGTGAACCGGCGCCTGGTCCGGAAGCCGCTGTGCAACCAGCGCCCGAACCGAGTGTGCCTGAACCGGAACCGGCACAACCACCATCAACTGTTGCACCGCCAACGACCGGTCCACAAAGTTCTTCGGTGGCCGACGAAGAGTTGATTCAGGATGCCTTGCGTCGAGGTGTCAGAAATCCCTGGCAACTCACTGACATAGTCTTTTTTGCACGTCATCCAAATCGGAAGGGCACGCCGATTCAACCAAACGAAACCGAGCTCATCGCGGAACGACGTCACATTCGATTGAGACTGGTGCTTCCTGCATTGAGGCAACTATTCAGCCTGCGCAACGTGTCCCTCAGACGCCGCTTTGTCAGACCACGCCGAATGCAACGCGCGCGCTTTGGCTTTGCCGGTTTTGGTGCACCGCCACCGCCGGTGTGTGGCGCGGCACGCAGTGACCTAACGACCATCGCCGCTGATCTCAAATTAATAAACGACGAGATTGCCAAAGGTGCAGGCGCGTCCGCGGTTCGTCTGGATCTGAAGAAGAAGTTATTGGACGTTGATGTAGATGGAATGGTCAGCTCGCTCGATTCTTACATTGCGACCGGTTGCTGCGAACCTTCGCTGAAGACTTTGGCGTCAGAGGTCAACGCATTGAGGTGGCACGTATCGGTTGTTTCGACGCAGGCGAGGTTGCTGCGCGAGATAGGTGCCGCGCAAGCCCGGGCCAGGAAGGATTTCAAACACTGTTAATGTTGATGAGATAGCAGAAGGCGGAAGGCGGAAAACGGATTTCGGATTGCGGATTGCGGATTTCGGATTATGTTTTGGCTAAGGGGCGCAATCCATCTGAGAAACTCGATAACCGAACACACATTCGGCGATCCGAAATCCGAAATCCGCAATCCGAAATCCGCAATCCGAAATTCGCCTTCCGCATCCGAAATTGTGGGCAATAGCCGGTACGGAAAAATGTATCTCTACCAAAATCCAACGTCATCGTTTGGCTACTTCGCACTGGGCCAGCCATCTACCTCGGATCAAATTCGCTATATCGAAGCACGCGTAACTCCCGTGGAGCGTGACGGCAGACTTCAGACGACATTCGAAGAGACGGGGGCGATGGAGCAAAAGAAGAGAGAATCGTTCATTAAGAAGTTTGTTAATCCAATTTTGAAATACGAAGTAGGTCGCAAGTTGTTTGCTTCGGTCAACAAGGGAAATCACCCAGTGGCGATCGCCTGGAGTGATAAAGGATTCGGGTTCAATGGGACCATAGCCATTAATCGACCCGGCGCCGTTGGTGGAAGAGGATCCGCGGCCGTGATCTTTATCGATATGGCTGCTCAAGACCTAAAGAACCTGCCGACGATTGTGGCCAACCCTGATGTCGGTCTGTTTCACGAACTACTGCACGCCTGGCACATGCAAAACGGAACAGTGGTAAATGACGAAGAGGAGATGGAGCGACGCGTGATCGGAATTGGAAAGTACATCAAGGCCAAAGGCACCGAGAACGATTATCGAGAAACAAGAAATCTCGATCGCCGATGCTGCTGGAGAAAAGAGAAGCTTTAACCGAAGGAACAGGTGACAGGCACAAGGAGAACGATATGTACCTCTATTCAACGGATGATTTGGGTGAATGCGACGTTACCAGGAAATCTTCACTAATATTGAAAGGCCTGGATCCGCTGGATCCCGCGAACGGCATCTGTGCCCTGGTCCAGGATCCTATGAGTGGCCGCTTCATTGGCTGGTTGGAATACATCAACCGTGCGTCTGACCCCAAAGATCCCCTATCGAAGTTCAGAAGGTTCCTCAACGAGGACTGCTACAAGGACTTCCAAAAAAGATACTGCGGTCAGGTTCCGACTACGAAACCCACTCCTCCTGTCATCCAACCGAAGCCACCATTAACATACGATCAGATTCGTGAAGTTTTCGAAGCTCTGACCAGGATCCGTTTGCAACCACCCAAGCGCACATCGCCCCCAGTGCCAAATACTCTCAAGATGCGTGACCTTAAGTAAGAACGGCGACAATCGAAGGAGAACCAACATGTACTTGTACTCCACAGATGACCTGAGCGATTACCCGCAAACGCTGGGACCGGGAATCGATCCGATAGGTTCACAGAAAACCTTCTGCCCCTTGTTGCGACAAAACGGTCGTGACCTCGAATGGTTGGACTATGTCCTTCGTACCAAGAGTTCCGACGATCCACTTTCCCGGTACAAGAAGTTTCTCAATGAAGTCGCCTATCGCGCTTATCTGGAATCGTGCAAAGGGGATTCGATCGATGTACTCAAGAAACAGGTGAAGCTGTTTCCCTGGTCCAAGCCGACGATCCCAAAACCACCGGGTCAACGCAGTCCTTACGAATGCTTTGTCGAGTGCCAGGGGAAAGTTGAGAAGTGCCCGGGAGGACGCAGAGCACCGGAATGTCAGCGTTTGCAACGTGACTGCATGAGGGAATGTCAGGGCGCGATGGTCTAGAACAGACGGTTAGTGAAAGTGAGGTGGCAAAGAAATGAGATACGCGGGTTACTTCGGCTATGGAGGTTTTGGTGAACCGGCGCCCCTGGTTTGCAACAACGCTCGCATTCCCACGCTCGCTACGATCAGACCGTTTACGAACAATAAGATTTTCGGCACGTGCCAATCGCGGGGCGTCTTTGGCATTACAGATCCCGGCGCGGTTATTCGAGCAGCGGTGACTCGTGCTTTGGAGATGTTGGACCACACAATCGGCGACCTGGTGAATGCCCGGACGCGAGTTTGTGCAGGTGAGGCGCCGGCGAGTGTGCTTGATGCCGTCACGCTCGACTTCCTTCGCAATCGCTTGAGCGTGTGTGTCGACGACATTCGTGTCTGGACCGCGGGTACGTTCGTCAATCGATCAGTCGCTGAAGTGATCCGGAGATTGACGCGAGTGAGAAACCTGATTGCGAGTAACGTGATCACGTATGTTTGTAATGGTCCGGAGTGCGAGAGTGGAGATTGGGCGTACGTTCTGATCGATCCAACCTGTCAACGAACCGAACCAACGCTCGTGCGACTATGCCGATTGTTCTGGATCCCGGCTACCGGCGTCTCCGCAGCCGACCATGCCGAATTTCAAGCGCAGGTGATCATTCACGAGGCTTCGCATCTGTATCACTGCACCGCGGATGCGACAGGATCCACGATTGGCGTCGCCGAATGCATGAGACAGTTTGTCGCCGCGAATAATGGCAGCCCGCAAGATGCCGACTTCGCCACGCGATGCCCGGGCTCGACTCGTTGTGCA
>DATBMP010000210.1:0-5766 GCA_036554845.1 Pyrinomonadaceae bacterium | reverse complement strand
AGCACAAGAAGAAGAGCAGATCGCGGCGCTCACCTCCGGACTTGAGGAAGCACGTAACCGCGCTGACAATCTGGCTGCTCAACTTTCTGAGCTGAACCGACGTGCCGCAGAGATACGCGAGGGTCGCAGTGAGCTTGAAGTCCAAAGGGCTGAGGCGCAGGCGCGGCTTACGTTTGTTGGTGAGAATTGCCACGCTGAACTCAATCAGTCTCTTGAAGAACTCGCGCACGAACTGGACTTTGCACCTGACTTTGATCTCGAAACAGCCCAGGCAAGAGTAGAGGAACTCCGTTCGCGACTTGAAGGCTTTGGCGCTGTCAACATGATGGCGCTCGAAGAGCTGTCGGAATCGGAAGAGAGACTCAAGTTCCTTACGGCACAACGCGACGACATCGTTTCAGGAATCGCCTCGACTGAAGAGGCGTTGAGAGAGATTAAGCGACGTTCGCGTGAACGCTTCCGCCACGCTTTCGAACAGATCAACAAGAACTTTGGGGAACTGTTCCAGGAACTGTTCGGTGGTGGCCGTGGTGAGATGAGTTTAATCGAAGCGGATGACGTGCTCGAGTCCGGTATTGATGTGATTGCCCAACCACCGGGCAAGAGACTACAGAATGTCTTGCTGTTGTCCGGCGGTGAAAAGGCGATGGCCGCGCTGGCCCTCGTGCTCGGAATATTTCACTATCGACCATCACCATTCTGCTTACTTGATGAAGTCGACGCCCCGCTTGACGAAGCGAACGTTGGTCGTTTCACCAACAAAGTGGCGGAAATGGCCGCCAGCACGCAGTTCATTGTGATTACTCATAACAAGCGGACTATGGAGATGGCGCGCGCTCTTTATGGTGTGACAATGGAGGAAGTCGGCGTTTCGAAGCTGGTCTCGGTAAAATTCGAATAAGCCTCATACGCTTTTCTTGATCGAGTCTTATCCGTAGTAACATGAATTCGAGGTGAAAATTCGAATAGCAATTCGGCTCATTCTCCCGGCCGCGCTTCTGGTTTTGGGCGCGGCATTTACTTGTGCCCAATCAACTAAGACCAACACTCGACCTCAGCAAACAGCATCAGGCGCCACCACCGTTCCCACCGAGGATTCGAATCTCTCTTCAGACGGATCGAAATACTTGTATGAGTTTACCCAACCCGAATTCTATCTTCGTCATGTAACGATCATGCACGATGCGACGGGCAAGGGTCATATCAAGTTCGAGAGGAAGAATGATGAAGTTGAGGTAGAAGAGAAGTTTGAGCTATCGCCGACTGCGCGAGAACGAATTTTTGGTCTTTTTAACTCGCTTCAGTTTCTCGATTCACAGGAAAACTATCAGTCGGACAAGCAGTTTCCCCACCTGGGCACGATGCGCATCACAATGGAAAAGGGTACTCGCAAGAGAACTGTTGAGTTCAACTGGAGTAACAATCGTGATGCCGCGGCGTTGGCCAATGAATACCGCAAGATCACCGATCAGGCGGTCTTCCTATTTGACATGTCTGTTGCACGAGAAAACCAGCCGCTAAACGCGCCGAAACTTTTGGAAGGCCTGGAAACGTTGCTTCGACGGAATGGCCTATCCGATCCTCAGCAATTGATCCCAGTCTTAAAAGAGATCTCCACGGACGAACATCTACCACTTATTGCCCGCAATCACGCGCTCCGCATCTTGAAGAAGATCGACACGCGCAAGTAACTAAATTACTCAGTAGCCAGGCTGCAGAAATCGAGCACGCGGTTTTCTGCCCAGAAGCGATCTTCGCCGTCTGCATCATCCGAGATGAAGGCGATGTGACCTCCGCGTTCTGTACTGTGCAGCAGTATGTTTGGATTATCGGCGAAGGTTGGGTGACGGAGAGGTGCGTACGGGATAAAAGGATCGTCCTCTGCGTGAATTATGAAAGTAGGAATGGTTATCTGGTCGATGACGCGAATCGAACTGGCCCGATAGTAGTAATCATCTGCATCCGAGAAACCGTGGGCGATCGACGTGTAGTAGTTGTCGAACTCCCTGAGCGTGCGAACTTTTCTAAGCGGCGTTATGTCATAAAGCTCGGGATAGAGTCTCTGTTTCCGGCGAATCCGATTACGCAAACGTCGCATGAAGTCGCGGTGATAGATCCAGTTCGATCTCATTTCGATCGTTTTCGCACTCTCACCCAGATCAACGGAAGGTGACACAGCGACCACTCCTCGAACTTCCGCTGGGAACCTGTCGCCGTATTCTCCAGCCAGTTTCAGCACCATGTTTCCGCCAAGCGAATAGCCCACCAGCGCCAGCCGTTTTAATCGGTCCCCTTCAATGAGCTGGCCCACCACTTCTCGCAAGTCTTCGGAAAGACCGCCGTGATACAGAGTAGGAGTGAGATGTTCCGTGTCGCCGCAGTTGCGCAAGTTCATCCGGATAACATTAAAGCCCTTCTCAAAACCCTTTCGCGCAATCGCCAGCATGTAGACCGACGAACTAGAGCCTTCGATACCGTGCCAGATCACGATTGTGGGTCGATTGGTGCGGTCTGGTTGCCAGTGACAATGGGCCAGGACTTTGGTGTCACTTGAGACTTCAAATAGCCGCTCTTCACTTGTCTGCGGTAGAAGCTTGGACCGCCTGGGCCAGGCGTAGGCCGCGAGTGTCTGCGCGTGACCACCCGAAAAGAACTGATGTGGACGAAAGGGTTTCTGTTGGAGAAGTTCTGCGACTCGTGAAAGGAGATCCATTAAGGTTACAAGATAGTCTGAATGCGAAAGTCGTGCTTCAATTTAGCAGCATCGCGGGCGAATGTAGAGTTATGAGTGATTCGACACCTCGGACCAAACAGGAATTGATCATTGCGGTCTGGGAAAGTCTCGACTGCGAATCGGTGGGCGCAGGTGAGCTCAAACGAATTCAAGAAGAGATCTTGCTGAAGTTTGGACCGGGAGCGGTTGAAAGTCCGGCAGCGATCGCTCGTTTGCTGGCCGACGAAGGCGCGGTCTTGCGTCATCCCGAGGTGTTGAGTTGTGACAGCGAATGGCGCCAAACCGAGTTCGCAGATGCTGCTCCATTGGATCAATTCCTTTTCTCCAATATTTCGGAGGCCGAAAATTCAATCAAGCAGTTCGAAGCCTGGCGTCGCGAGGTGACTGCTGCCGAGCCAGACTCAACCTTGCCCCGCCAGTTAGGGCTGGAATTGAAACGAATGGTTGAACTGGTAGCGCAAAGTCCCATTGTTAAGAACGAGGATCGAGAAGTTGCTGGTGAAGTGATCCAATGGTTGAACGTTTGGTTGCAGCAGCCACTAATTTTTTCCGAATGGTTGGATCTGAGAAAACGGTCCCCTGAATTTATTGAGAGGTTTCCGCGCGGGTAGGAAGTCAAGATGCGGGAAAATCTGGAACTTTGTCCCACCGTCGCGCGAAATAACTGTGACGGACATCGCATTATTCGAATGAAACCAGAAGAAAACCTCCCGGATAATGAACTGCTTCAGTTGATGCGGGCTGGAGACGAAGAGGCTTTCACACTGCTCTATCGACGTCGTCAAGCGGCAATCTATCGGTTTGCGGTGCAGATGGGTGGCTCACCCGCGCTGGCTGAGGACGTTACCCAGGAGGTTTTCCTCGCGCTCATTCGCGAATGTCACGCTTTTGATCCAGGTCGTGGTTCTTTGAGTGCCTTTCTTTTCGGCATGGCCAGAAACCAGTTGCTGCGGCGGCTACAGCGAGAACGTTTCTACGCTCAGATCGACGACGATGCTAAGGAAGATGGTGCGTCCGCTTCGGTCGAACCCTGGGAAGATTTCTTAAGAGCTGAAGCAATTGAGTCAGTGAGAAAAGCAGTGCTCAGTTTGCCCGAGCGGTATCGCGAAGTAGTCGTTCTTTGCGACCTGGAAGAGATGAGTTACGTCGAGACGGGAGAGATACTTGGTTGTGCGCTGGGAACTGTGCGTTCAAGACTGCACCGGGGACGATCGCTCTTAATAGAGAAGCTCCGCCCTACCAATGATCAGCAGCCCGCTAAAGCGGCGAGGTGTTTCGCATGAACTGTCAAAATTTTGAGAACGTGATAAACGAACTGGCACGTGACCAGATTATGGAAGCGAATGTCCGAGAACAGGCAGTTGGGCATTGCCGTGAATGTGAGTCGTGTGCAGCGACGTTGGGCGAGCAGAAGAAACTGGCCCAGCAGTTAAACGAACTCGCAGCAGCAATGCATCATCTCAGTGCTCCTTCGCGCGTAGAAGAAGACCTGCTGACTGCATTTCGCTCTGCAAAAGTGCCAGCGGCTTCTCCTCGGAAGCGGTGGCAATACGCGATCGCTGCATCAGTGTTGCTCGCGATTACAACGATTGGCGTGATCTGGTTTATCTCGGCGCAGGAAGCCGGACCAATTGCTGTCGTTCCAGTTCAAGATAGCAATCCTCCTCCTTCAAAGTCTCCAGCTAAACAGGATAAGGAAGATAAAAAAGAGACTGACGAACCAACTCCTCGAAGTGAACCCAAGCGCTCGCCGAAAGCGCGGTCAAAAGGTGTGCAGCGATTGCGAAATGAGGCTGTAGCGAACAACCGACCCACTGCAACAACACCTGACATTGAAGAGATCACAACTGAGTTTCTGCCGATTGGCTACGCTGTTGCCGCGAATGTTCAGGAGGGCGGACAAGTGGTTCGGGTGGAGTTACCACGTTATGCGATGGCCAGATTCGGACTACCCGTAAACATGGATCGCTATGATGAACGAGTTAAAGCCGATGTTCTTCTAGGCGCCGATGGAATGGCCCGGGCGATTCGGTTCGTTCAATAACGCAATCAAATAATTAATAACGGGCTTTAGGCCCAGAGAAGAGGATGAGAGCAATGAGGAAAAAATACGGTTATGTGATGGGCACGGTCCTCACGGTGCTAATAAGTGTTGGACCAATGATCACACTGGCCCAGGATCCGCGACCGGCACCTGAACGAGTTGTAATCGAGCGCGAAAGATCTCTACAAGGACTTGAAGCGCCAATGGCTGACAAGATAATGATCGAACGGAGTTTCCAGGGACCGGAAGCCCCCCTGCCACCAGCGCCGCCAGGCGACTTTATTTTCCTGGCTACAGAAATGAGTTTTGGCGGAAAGCTGGTCAAGGGCATTCCTTACTCAGCTGAAGCGGTAACGGAAAGTACACAGACGCTGAGTGACGGTAATCGCATCAGCAACAAAACAACGGCTTCCATTTATCGGGACAGTGAAGGACGTACACGTCGAGAACAGACGATCCGAGCGATTGGACCATTTGCCAAAGGCGGCGAGCCACACCAAACCATCTACATCAGCGATCCTGTTGCGGGAACGGCCTACACTCTCGATCCCAAGTCGCGCGTCGCCCGCAAGATGCCGCCTTTTCGTTTCAAGATGGCCGCGCCACCACCACACCCCGAAGGAAAGGCCGGTGTTCCACCTGAAGCTCCGATGAAGTTTGAATTTAAGATACAGCCAGATGACACGGTGATGCATAAGCAAGCCGCTGAGGTGGGTGTCAAAATGGGCTGGGTGCGAAACGACAACGCACGCACCGAGGATCTGGGTAAACAGAACATTGAAGGCGTGGAAGCAGAAGGTAAGCGCACTATCGTGACAATCCCGGCCGGGGAAATTGGCAATGAACGCCCCATCGAGATCGTCAGTGAGAGATGGTACTCACCTGAACTGCAGATGATCGTGATGACGCGACACAGCGACCCACGGTTTGGTGAAAACAGCTATCGTCTGACGAACATTAACCGCAGCGAACCGGCGCGATCGTTGTT
>DATBMP010000114.1:0-6919 GCA_036554845.1 Pyrinomonadaceae bacterium | reverse complement strand
AAAGCGACTCGAAGACGTAAGGAAAGCCGAAGCTGAGCAGCGTCGCCACATTCAAGAGATGGCCACGATCCATATGAATACGATCGAGTCCCTGGCTATAGCGATCGATGCAAAGGATCAGACCACTCACGGTCACGTCAGACGCACCCAGATCTACGCTTGCGAAATGGGCAAGCATTTCAAAGTCAGCGAATCAGAGGTCCAGGCGCTGTTTGCCGGAGCTCTCTTGCACGATATCGGTAAGCTCGCGGTGCCGGAGTACATTCTCAATAAACCCGGCAAGCTCACCGAAGCGGAATTTGCGAAGATGAAGATCCATCCCACGGTTGGGGGCGACATCCTGCGGCGAGTGAACTTCCCGTATCCCGTGGAAGACATAGTTCGTTATCACCATGAGAAGTGGGACGGAACCGGGTATCCGAAAGGATTGCGAGGCGAAGCGATCCCACTGGTTGCCCGAATCATCTCAGTCGTCGATTTTTACGATGCAACGCGTTGTGATCGTCCCTATCGCAAGGGCATGACTCGCGAAGAATCACTTTCCCTTCTGCGCAGCATGGCTTCGTCTGCTTTTGACCCGAAAGTGGTTGAGACCTTTATCCGCCATGTTGAGGAGTTTGATCGATTGATAGCCGCAGAAGACATTCAGGAACAAGTTGCTGCGGAAAGGCCTGAGACCGACTACGTTACTAAAACGAAACCTGATGCTGGTCTGGCTCCTGATCAACTCGGTACTCCGCAGGACTCCGAAGGGTTCAAATGGATCACACAGGCGCAACGGGAAGTCTTTGCGCTGCACGAAATCGCACAGACGATCGGTTCGTCTCTGAATCTCATCGACACTGTATCGCTGATATCAAACAAACTACGGGCAATTGTTCCGTTCGAAACTTGCATCATCTTCATTGTCGATGAAAAGTCAGGAAAGGCGACCGCACTACACGTCGCTGGAGAGAACAAAGACATCTTTTCAAAGCGCAAGATGGCCGTTGGCGATGGAATTACCGGCTGGGTGATAGCGAATGCGCGTTCGATGTGCAACGCTTCGCCCGACCTTGATCTGGTTGGCGTTCCTGAAGAGATCTCAAAACAGTTCAAAGGCGTTTTGGTTGCGCCGTTGATTCGCGAGGACGGAGCTTTCGGTGCAATCACTCTCTATTCAAAGAGCCGCACTTCTTACACATCGGAGCACGTTCGTTTACTCGAGTCCGTTTGCCAACACGCTTCGACCGCACTGAACAACGCGCTCACGTTTGAAAAGAACAAAGAGAGCGCACTGCATGATCCATTAACAGAACTGCCGAATGCTCGTGGCTTCTACATGATGCTGGAACAGCGGATTGCCGAAGGGCAGCGAATGGGCCGCGAAGCGTTGGCGCTGATCAGTATGGATCTCGACAACTTCAAAGAGATCAACGACGAGTTTGGCCATGCAATAGGTGACCGGGTATTGGCAAGCATCGCCAACGTCATTCGCAAGGAACTGCGGCAGATGGACATGCTGTCTCGCTACGCGGGAGATGAATTTGTCGCCATCATGCCGATGGCCTCGGTTACTGTGGCCGCGGCAGTTGGTGAACGTGTTCGCGCAGCAGTTGAAGCGCAAAAGTTTGCGGTCCGCACCGGTAAAACTGTTTCCGTTGGAGTGAGCATCGGAGTCGCTTGTTTCCCCGATCATGGTGAAACCACCGAAGAGTTGCTTACTGAAGCGTCGCGCAAGATGCAGCGCGACAAGCACCGGCGTAAGAGTGTTTTAATGCTGACGAACGAGCCCGTAAATTCGCTCGAGTCTTTAAGATAAAGTTCCCACGCTCGGATGTTGCTGGCGACGAGGAGAGAGCGCGCACTGCGATAAGTGGTGCGCGCTCTCTGTTTAGTTGTGATTTGAGGTCACTTTTGCCGTCGCAGATAACCTCGCGTATAATCCGATTCAATTCCAAGGCAAAAATATCGAGTCTGTACTTTGAACTCCCGCTCTGACAGGCGGTTTTTTGTTAGCACAACCGAATGAGTAAACCCACACCCCAAACAGAATCTCGCGTCGGAGTAGACGAAAAGGGTTCCACTGGTGTCATGGACGAGGCGCCTGCAACTCAGTCGGCTGAGACGCTCCGTAAAGATCACGCTACCGTAAAACGACAACAGAAGAACCGACTCGGAAATCTCGAACGTGACGAGCTGATAAAGCTGTATCACCAGATGCTGCTGATACGACGCTTTGAAGAGAAGTGTGCTGAAGCGTACAGCATGGGAAAGATCGGCGGTTTTTGCCACCTCTATATAGGCCAGGAAGCAGTCGCCGTCGGATCCATCTCCGCGATACGGCAAGATGACTATGTGCTCACCAGCTATCGCGAACACGGTCACGCGATCGCCAAAGGAATATCGCCAGACGCGATCATGGCTGAGTTATTCGGAAAGTCCACCGGCTGCTCGAAAGGTAAGGGCGGCTCGATGCACCTGTTCGACAAGAACGTCAATTTTCTTGGTGGGCATGCAATCGTCGGCGGACAAATCCCTCTGGCTACTGGAGTGGCTTTTGCAGCCAAGTACCAGGGTACGGATCGCGTTGCCCTTTGCTACTTTGGCGAAGCAGCCGTTAACCAGGGCGCGTTTCATGAATCGCTCAACATGGCCCAGCTTTGGAAACTTCCCTGCGTCTACATCTGCGAGAACAACCAGTACGGTATGGGAACTTCACAGCAGCGCGCGATGTCGTTACAGGACGTCGCGCAAAAGGCCTCTGCTTATGAACTGGCCGGCGAGTTCGTAGACGGCATGGATGTTCTGGCCGTTCGTGAGGCAACTATTCGCGCGGTGGAACGTGCGCGAAAACAGAGTCTTCCTTCATTGATTGAAGTTCGCACCTATCGTTTCATGGGCCACTCGATGTCTGACCCGGGAAACTATCGCACGCGTTCAGAGATCGAACGTTATCAAGAACGTGATCCGATCAAACTTCTTCTGGCAAATCTCAAGGAACAGAACCTGATCGATGACGCGCAGGTAGAAGCGATTGAGAAGGAAGTGCGAGAGGTCGTCGATCACTCGGTCAAGTTCGCCGAGGAAAGTCCCGAACCCGCCCCCGAAGAGCTCTACACAAACGTGTACGCAAGTCCAATCAAGCCAAATCAAAACCGATAATCACACACTTAACTTAAAGGAAAGCAGATGGCCGTTATCACGATCCGCGAAGCGCTAAACCAGGCGCTCAGAGAAGAGATGCTTCGCGATGAAAGTGTCTTCCTGATGGGTGAAGAAGTTGCCGCCTATCAGGGTGCGTACAAAGTGACCAAAGGGTTGCTGGACGAATTAGGTGAGAAGCGCGTTATCGACACACCGATTACGGAGCTTGGTTTCGCCGGTTTAGGTGTAGGCGCAGCGATGGTTGGGTTGCGCCCGGTCATCGAATTCATGACCTGGAACTTCTCGATTCTCGCCGCTGACCAGATCGTCAATTCAGCCGCCAAGATGCTTTACATGTCGGGAGGTCAGTTTAAGGTTCCAATCGTCTTTCGTGGTCCGGGCGGATCAGCCTTTCAGGTTTCATCTCAACATTCACAAGCACTCGAATCGTGGTACGCCTACTTTCCCGGTTTGAAAGTAGTGATGCCTTCGACGCCTGCCGACGCAAAGGGGCTGCTGAAGTCATCAATTCGTGATGATGACCCGGTGATCTTTATCGAACAGGAAAGAATGTACGGTCAGAAGGGCGAGGTTCCTGACGACAAAGACTTCTTGATCCCACTCGGGGTCGCGGACATTAAACGCGAAGGGACTGATGCGACGATCGTTGCGCGCTCGCTAATGGTTCCGGCGGCGCTCAAAGCTGCGGAAGCTTTACAGGCAGAAGGTGTTTCTTGTGAGGTAATTGATCCGCGGACCATTCGCCCGCTGGATATCGACACGATTGTAGCGTCTGTTAAGAAGACGAATCGTCTGGTAATCGCCGAAGAGTCCCATCCCTTCTGTGGAGTCGCCGCCGAAATTACTACTGAGGTGATGGAGCACGCGTTTGATTACCTTGATGCTCCGATCAAGAGAATCTCTGGTGCCGATGTACCCATGCCCTACGCAAAGAATCTGGAAAATCTCGCTATACCAACGGCCGAGCAGATTGTCGCGGCTGTAAAAGAAGTTTCTTACCTTTAGGACGCGCGTCAGTGGTTGGACCACTGATAGAGGATAAACACGGATGGCAACTCAGGTAATGATGCCCAAGCTGTCCCCTACCATGGAGGAGGGGCAGATTTCGCGTTGGTTGAAAAAAGAGGGAGATAAGGTCTCCATGGGCGAACCGTTGGCTGAAATCGACACCGACAAGGCCACCATGGAGATGCAGGCACTGCAGAATGGAACGCTGCGCAAGATTCTGGTGCAGGAAGGTGAAACGGCTCCGTTGGGCCAGCCAATAGCCATCGTTGGCGAACCGGAAGAAGACATCTCAGCGTTGCTTACCGCAGCGCCGGCAAAAACTGCTGCGGCTCCGCCAGCACAATCACCAGGAGAACCTGCACCAACGCCACCACCAGCCACAGAAGCTCCTCAGCCGCAACCAACTTCCCTCGCTAGAGGCAACGGTGCTCAAGCCGCATCCGGTTCAGATCGATTAGTCGTTTCGCCGCTCGCCGCACGTATGGCTGCTGAAAATGGATTGGATCTGCGTTCACTTAGCGGTACAGGACCAGGTGGTCGCATCGTCAAACGCGATATCGAGGCGGTACTCAATCAACGTGAAACCGGCAAGCCTGCGGTTCAACTACGAGCAGTTCCGAGTGTGCAACGACCTCCAACAGGTGCGTCACCATATCGTGACGAACCGATTAGCGAAATCCGTCGGACAATCGCACGCCGACTGGTTACTTCGTTGGGTCCGATACCGCACTTCTTTCTCACTATCGAGGTCGAGATGGATCGCGCTGCCGAGATGCGAGAGAGCATCAAGGCATTGGATCCCGATCTGAAAATCAGCATCAACGACATCATCATCAAGGTCGCGGCTGCAGCTTTGATTCAGCATCCACAGGTGAACGCTTCATTCCAGGACAAGACGATTCGCTATTACGAACGTGCGGATGTTGGCGTTGCGGTGGCTATTGAAGACGGGCTTATAACCCCGGTCGTGCGCTCCGCAGATCTAAAGTCGCTTAGTGAGATAGCCGCGGAAGTGCGAGACATGGCGGAACGCGCGCGTCATCGCAAACTGAAGACCGAGGAATACACCGGGGCGTCGTTCTCGGTGAGCAACCTCGGAATGTTTGGCATTGATGAGTTCACAGCTGTCATTAATCCACCTGAGGGTGCGATTCTTGCAGTTGGAGCAATGACGCCAAAGCCGGTGGTCCGGGATGGCGAAATCGCGGTGCGCCAGATGATGCACGTAACGATGTCGTGTGATCATCGTGTGATTGACGGCGCAACCGGCGCGAAGTTCCTGCAAACATTCAAGAAGATTCTCGAGAACCCGCTGTATTTGGTGGTGTAACTCTCGGTGCGATCTGAACTGGATGCGGAAAGGATCGGGGATTCCCGGTCCTTTTTCATGTCTCAAGGCCTGTTTGGTGTCGCTTTCTGTGAATCCGTCGGTGATGCAAACAACGTGAAACATCCACAAAACAATGAAGTGACTGCAAACGTGAACCTGGTTCGCCTGGCATTCGGATGCGCTTAGCCTCTCGACACAAAGATCATGCAATCGCACCGCACCTGGCGTTGATCGCGGTCCAATTGATGTTTGGCACATGGCCCATCTTTGGGAAGTTCGCCTTACGCTTCGTATCAAGCAACGCACTGGTGACGATTCGAATCGTCGGAGCCGCAATCGCGTTTCTCCTGCTGCGCGGAAGTATCAAGGAGCTTTTCACGATCCGTCGACGCGACCTGATAACACTCCTCACGTGCAGCCTGCTCGGAGTAACCCTCAATCAGTATCTGTTCATCTCCGGACTATCATTAACGACGGTTATCAACGCAACACTATTGGGTACAACTATCCCAGTGTTTACGCTGATCGTCAGTATCGTGTTGGGATATGACAGCCTCTCTGTGAGGCGCTGCGTGGGTGTGCTCCTTGCAGCAATTGGCGTGATCTTTCTCGTGGATCCACTGCGAGCGGACTTCTCGGCCCAGACGAATCTAGGCAACGTTTTGATCGTTATCAACTGCTTCGCCTACGGCGCTTATATCGCCGTCTCGCAAGATCTCTTCCAACGCTATGGCGCGCTGAGGGTGATCACCTGGCTGTTTGTTACGGGATCGATATTCGCGATTGTTCCGGGCGTGTTCGCACTGGACGCGACGCAGATTCGGGCGGGAGGAACAACTCTCTGGCTGATTCTTCTCTACATCATTCTGGTGCCAACCGTTGCGGCCTATTACCTCAACGCCTGGGCGCTGACAAAAGTCGCGCCCAGCACAGTGGCAACTTACATCTATCTTCAACCTCTGATCGCGTTTGCACTCGCTTCGTTAATCCTCGGCGAGCGGTGGAACGTTCGAACGATTGTGGCTTCGGCTTTGATCTTTGCCGGTGTGGCAGTGGTGACCAGACGTGGCCGCAGCCGTGCCGCGAAAGAGGTAACCGAGCGACCCGATGCCCTGGCACACTAGAAACTTCTACGCCGCGCGACGATTCTCACCTTGAAAGCAGTCCTGGATCTCATCAGCGTCAAGCGTGTCTCGTTCCATCAAAAGTTCTACGAGACGACCGATCCCTTGTTCGCTTGACTTGACCACCTCACAGGCGCGCTTTAATTGCTCGTCGATGATTGCGTTAATTGCTTCCTCGACGCGATCGAGTAGCGCCTGACTATGAGGAGTATCCGCTGACCCCAGGTGAATTGGTCCCAGTGGACTCATTCCAAACTCGCTGACCATCTTGCGCGCAATATCCACCGCACGTTCGATATCGTTTGACGCG
>DATBMP010000068.1:0-6657 GCA_036554845.1 Pyrinomonadaceae bacterium | reverse complement strand
AATTGTCTTCTGAATTTGACTGTGAATCCTGAAAGCCTGTCCTGATTGCCAATGACCAAACTCATCTTTCACGAATGGCAGAATCGATCGCTTGACGATGCAATCTACGAGTGCCGTGAGCTGTTCGAAGATACGAGCTTTCCCACCGTGAAGCGTTGGCGCGAAGATGGGGGAAAAGTGGTAGGACACTTCCAGGTCAACTTTCCCGAAGAGATCGTTCATGCCGCTGGGCTCTTGCCGTTCAAAGTTCGAGGGGCCCCGATCGAAACGGTCCAGTCTGACTCGCGCTTTGGATCTTACCTCTGCTCGATTCTGAAGAGTTCGCTCGAACTCGCCCTTAGCAACACTGTCCCGCTTGAGATGTTCGTTACACATCCCATCTGCGACGCCGCTCGCAATCTAGCAGCCGTGTGGGGGCGCAACGTTTCTTATCCCTGTCAGATTCTCTATCTGCCTCAGAACCCGAATTCGCCACACTCCGTCATCTATCTCCGTGGTGAATACGACAGGTTGAAACGATCCATCGAAGAGATTACGGGTGAGAAGATTACAGACGATGCATTGCGGAATTCGATCGCTGTCTTTAATCATAATCGGCAGTTGATGCGTGAGCTGTACGAGATTAAGAAAAATACCCCCTGGCTTGTCACCGCCGATGAAGCATACGTGCTGGTAGCTCTTGCGGGGTTGATTCCCCGGGAAGAACACAATGAACTGCTGCTGAAGTTGCTGCCTCAGATTCGTGCGCGAGGCACCCGGACGCAAGACAAAGTTCGGGTTGTGTTTGAAGGCGGTTTTTGCGAGCAACCTCCGTTGGATTTGATTCGCGCCATCGCACGCTCGTGCTACGTCGTCGATGACGACCTGCTGATCGGGCTGCGTTGGTTGATTGAAGATGTATCGATTGATGGTGATCCGCTGACAAGTCTGGCCGAAGCCTACCTCGAAAAATCTTCTTACAGTCCCGTCCAGCACGATCTTCGCAAACCGAAAGAGAAGATGCTGCTGGCTCGCATTCAAAACGCGCGTGCTGACGCCGCCATCATCACGGCCGCCAAGATGTGCGAACCAGGTCTCGAAGAGCAAGTCGCGTACACGCGCGCGCTAGATGAAGCGGGCATTCCGTATTTCGTTGGGGAGTTTGAAGAGAATATGACCAGTTTTGACTCAATGGAGATTCAACTGGAGACGTTCGTCGAAAATATCCTGTTTAGCTGATGGTCCAACAACATGAGCGAGACACAAACCATCGTCGGCCGTGGCAATCGAGACGGCGCTGCCCTGTTCCATAAGTGGTTCACTGAACTGAATCACACTTCTGAGATTGGTGGTCAGGCGGCTTATGTCTTCGTGATGGGCAGCATGGCGGAGCTGCTGCGCGTTTTTGATCTGCCGATCGTGATGCCGGAAATCAACTCGCTGCAAACCGCGGTACGTCGCGTCGCGCATGAGTACCTGAACCAGGCGGAAGACTACGGTTATTCGCCGGACATTTGTGGTTATGTTAAAGCCGACGTTGCGGTCCAACTCAGACACGGCGAACATCCGATGGGTCGCATTCCGCCGCCGTCGCTCGCAGTTCTGACCAACGCGTGCAACACCTACATCAAGTGGGCCGAGATCTGGGAGCGGATGTATCACATTCCGATCTTCACTCTCGACATTCCGGGGACCCGCACGTGTGGCAAACAGACCTGGCCCGGAGAACCTGATTTCGAGAACGATCGTCGTTACGTCCTGGCCCAGATCAAAGAGCTAATCACGGTTTGCGAGCGAGTAACTGGCAAGAAGTTCGACATTGATCGCCTGCGCGAGACTCTGCACTACGCGAACGTCATGAGTCGCGGATGGCGGCGAGTGCTCGAACTGAACCAGAGTACTCCCTCGGTCTTCAACGCACTGACTGACGGAACGATCTATCTCGGCGTGTCGAATGGTTTTCGTGGCAGATATGAGGGCGCGAAGTATTTTACGGATCTGGTCGAAGAGATGGAGTTCAAGGCCGCGCAAGGAATTGGCACGATGACTGACGAGAAGTATCGCCTTTTGTTCGTCGGCGTTCCTTGCTATCCGATCTTTCGTCGCTTTAACGAGCTCTTCAGTGAATGGGGTGGAACGTTCGTCAACTCCACTTATCTATGGTTTGCGGCAGGCGGAGTGGCCCACGGATATGAATACGACTTGAACCGGCCACTCGAGAGTTTTGCGGAAGGGGTCCTGATCTATGTGCGCAATGCGATGGATAGCATGTTCTTTCAGGAACAGGCGTTGTCAGAGATGATCGATCCGTTTCACGTTGACGGCGTGGTCTACCATCCGATTAAGAGTTGTCGCACTGTCTCTACCGGACTCGCGGACAATCGTCGTGCGTTGATGGCCTCGCGTGACGTGGCGAGTCTGTTCATCGAATCGGACATGATGGATCGCCGCGTGGTGTCAGAAGCCCAGTTAAAGAACCGGGCCGACGCTTTTTTTGAAGGTCTGGCATCGCGGCGTCTCGCCGCCACCCGTTGAGTCGCGCCTGAGACTCGGGCGGAGGAGCAACTCGTAGTAATGGATGGAGTCTTCTATGGCATACGCAGCCGGCGTTGATGTCGGATCCACTCAAACCAAAGCAATCATCATCGACGAAGCCGGTGAGATAGTTGGGCGCGCGCTGATGGACACCGGCGCAAACGTTATCGCCGCAGCCGAAAACGCTTTTGCTCAAGCTCTCGCCTCGGGGTCTCTCGACGAAAGCGATGTCGAATATGTGATCGGTACTGGATATGGTCGCTATCGCGTTACGTTCGGTAATACTCAGGTAACCGAGATTAGCTGTCATGGACGCGGGGCGGTGCACATGTTTCCGCAGACTCGCACCGTGGTCGACATGGGCGGTCAGGATACGAAAGCAATTCGAGTAAACGCCATCGGCGAGATCATCGACTTCTGCATGAACGACAAATGCGCCGCCGGCACTGGGAGGTTTCTGGGAGCAGCATCAGCCGCGCTGGATATTCCGCTGGGTGAGCTGGGCGAATTGGCGCTCCGAGCAGAGCGAGCAGTGAAGATCAGCACAACCTGTACGGTCTTCGCGGAGTCGGAAGTTCTCTCCTGGCTCGGTAAAGGAAAGAAGATCGAAGACATCCTTCTCGGGGTACATCAATCGATTGCGGCGCGGTCCATCGGATTGTTGCGACGTGTGGGTATCGAAGAGGAAGTTACTTTCACCGGGGGAGTTGCCAGAAACATCGGGATGATTGAAGCGCTGAACAAAGGGATGAACTTGAAGGTAAACGTGAGCCCTGATTCACATTTCATGGGCGCGCTCGGTGCGGCGTTGTTTTCGCTGGACCACATCCGGGCGAGCCGCGTTCCTGTAGCTGTTTAAGGTACGGTTTGGCGGATCGTAATTGTTTTTCGAGCATCAGTTGGTTTCACCGCGAGAAGTTCTGAAACAGGATACTTTCTATGACTTACACCGTGGGGATTGACGTCGGCTCGACCTATTCAAAGGCCCTGATACTGTCCGATGACTTTCAGATCGTCGGCAAAGCTCTCGCCAGCACCGGCTTCAAACTCGCCGCAGTCGCGCGCAAACTCTTCGACCTATCGCTTGAACAGGCAGGTCTTATAGACACTGACGTCGCTTATGTAGTTGCAACCGGTTTTGGCCGCCACATGGTTCCGTTCAGCAACGTTGCGGTGACGGATTTAACCGCAAGCGCGCGGGGAACGGCGTTTCTGTTTCCCAGGACGCGAACAGTTCTCGATGTTGGTGGGCAAACGATGAAGGCGAGCCGACTGGACGAAGCTGCAAAAGTGAGATCGTTCAGGCTCAACGACAAGTGCGCCGCGGGCACAGGTGCATTTATCGAGAAGACCGCACGCTACATGGGTTACTCGACTGAAGAGATTGGGCCACTCGTCGCGACTTCGAAGGTGGCTGTGCCGATCTCGGGTGTCTGCGCGGTCTTTGCTGAATCAGAAGTGATCAATCAGCTTTCCATGGGAGCACCACCCGCGGACATCATGAATGGCGCAATCTCGTCATTGGTCGATCGTTCGGTCCAATTGATGAAGCGCGTGCAGATGGAACCGGAGTACACACTTATCGGCGGCATCCTGCGATTCGGCACGATGGCGGGCGTGGTGAGAGACAAGTTGAAGTCGGAAGTAAACGTGCCCGAGGGCGAGATGGTCCAGTTCACCACTGCCCTGGGGGCAGCGATCCTGGGCCACCAGCGATTGCGAAAGCTGAAAGAGTCTGGTGTTGAGGTGGCGCGCGTGGCGTAAACCGCGCACGTCTGTAAAAACACCCGGAAGTTTGACTGAAACCCACAAATGATCTAAAAGCACGCATCCATCAAGCCCAGGATCGCAGAGATTCCATCAGTTCACACCGGGGCCCAGATTTCTAACTCAGTTGTTCCACCCGAGACCGAGATGGAGTATTTCGTCTCAAAGGAGAAAAAATGCGCAAACTAATTCTTATCTCCCTAACATTGCTCGTGCTTTGCTCGGCCGCAGCGGCGCAACAGCCTGCGCCCACTCCGGGCCCACTTACCTTTTATTACGATTACGCCGTTGTGCCCGGCAAAGAACAAGACTTCGATATGCTGGTGAAAACAGTAGGAAGTCCAGTCCGCGACAGGCTAATGGCCGAGGGCGTCATCATGGCCTGGGGCATCGAGACGCCAATTCTTCGTTACCCCGGCGGCACAACACATCTCATCTGGTTTACCGTCGCAAATTGGGCTGGAGTGGAAAAGGTTCTGAATGGAATGGAAGCACATCTCGCGAAATTGGCCTCTACAGAAGCTGTGGCAGCGCGGCGTGGTGGTCGGATGATGACTACTGCCGAGCGCGCGCGCGCAGTTTTTGACTCCACGAAGACTCGAGATTGGTTGACACGCGACCTCGTAACGAATTTTGGGCCACCACCGGCGGCCGGCGTGCTTCCATTCATTCGCTACAACTTTGTGAAAGTGAAGCCGGGAAAGGCTGCTGACTATCGACGCACCTGGGAAAGGTACAACAAGCCGGTTTTTGACAAGCTGGTCGCAGATCGCGTTGTGTTGGCTTATGGTTTGGCGCAGGAGGAAGTGAAAACAGATGGTAACTTCACGCACTTCGTTTGGATCGCAACTGCAACCATGGCAGATGCCGACAAGATTGGACCAGTGTTCGCCGCTGACCGCGCGCGGCGTTCAGAAAAGGATCGCAACGAAATAACCGAGGCATTCCTTGCGGCCACGGAACCGGACATGGCCCGCTCCATGGTAACTCGATCCCGAATCTTCAAAATCGCCGAGCAAAAGTAGTTGTAAGCTGGTGGTGAACACTTTTGCGGGAGCTCGGAGCGCGGGCGTCTCGCCCGCAAGGTCGCCCCGGCATGCCGTCGGTAGTGTGGAAAAGTCGCCCGCAGTTCCGAACGGTTCGCTTCGGCTGTGTGCGGCGTGACGCCCGCAGTTCCGAACGGATCGCTTCGGGTGCGTGCGGGCGAGACGCCCGCGCTCCAATTTTCGATCCCGAATCTTCAAAATCGCAGAGCAAAAGTAGTTTGTAAGCTGGTGGTGAACCAATTTTGCAGGAGCTCGGAGCGCGGGCGTTTCGCCCGCAAGGTCGCCCCAGCATGCCGTCGGTAGTGTGGAAAAGTCGCCCGCAGTTCCGAACGTTCGCTTCGGCTGCGTGCGGGCGAGACGCCCGCGCTCCGATTTCGAGCGCGATCTTACTTCTGAGGTTTCAGCTCCCAGAGTACGTTTACGATTACCCAGCGCCCGTTGAATTTCGCAAGGTGAAGATAGTCAATCCACTCTGACGCAACTATTTTCGCGCTCGCAGCTTTTTCAAAAACATCAAGAATCGTCACCTCCTTCTGCTGTTTTTCCTTCGGCGTATCCTTACCACCACCGCGCCGCGTTCCCTGTACCAGTGACATGGCGCTCATTTGATCCAGGCGACTTTGGCCTTGCGGATTCGAGCGCACAATTCGCTTTGCCAGTTCGGGATGGAGTGCTCTTTCCATCCGCTCAGTGTTTCCCTCGTACCAACCTTCGATATAGTCGAGGGCGGTTTGCTTTATCGCCTCGGCCTCAGTTGACGACACACTAGTCTGCGCCTGGCCATCGAGGCCAAAAAGAATGAAGACCGCGATCAAGAAGAGAGTTCGTCGCATCTCGAAGTTTCCTCCAGTCTCAAGTTCTTACTGATTGCTGATTTCGGCAGTGGGTTTCTCTGAATCCTCAGAAAAGGTACGAGTGAGGCCGACCTATTGTTCAAACGACGCAATCCCGATTCTAAGAACGCTATTCCGCCCGGGGTATTGTTCCTAAGCATCCATCGGGCGCGGTAATCACGCCTGGTCCATCGGCAAGCTATAAACATCTTGCTCCTCCAGAGCCAAAACAGGTGCGTCAAGTGATTCTGATGCCCTGCATTTGAATTGGATCTCGATCGCATTGAAATTGAAATTGGTAGAGTCTATCTCTGCGCGAGCAAATCGCATCTCCTTCACTGAGGCAAACTGAATCTCTTACAATTTCCGTTACCAGCGATGTGGCAAGCAACCATTACGTCCAATTCATTGAGGAGGAATTATATGGAACCCAGAATCGATCTTTTGAAAGTCGACCGCGGTGCGTTTAAAGCGATGTTGGGAATTGAAAAGTACCT
>DATBMP010000078.1:0-4353 GCA_036554845.1 Pyrinomonadaceae bacterium | reverse complement strand
GGCAAACCGGCGTTACCTGGTTGATTGATACCTTCAACAATATGGCTGCAGAAGCTAATCGCAACGGAGCAAGCATTCAGACCTCTCGCGAAGACAAGCATCGTTTCAAGGTCGGCAATTCGACTATGGTGGGAAGACTATTCACGATGCGAAATGGAGTTCGCACTCTTTTCGTGGAAGCCGGCTGGCCGCGTGTCCCTACCGATGGAGTTGTTTCAGGCGGTGGATTGGCGCGCGGGATGATTCGGCACCTCGGGTTCAAGTCGGCCGATGCAGAACTGATTCTGACGAAGTCGACGGCGGGAATACCGACGTGGATAATTCTTCATCCCACCGGGAAACGGCTCCAGCTGCACGAGTCGTCCGCTCGCGAGCAGATCCACATCCTCCTTAACGAAAAGCGCACCCGCTAACTCCATTTCCGCCATACCCCGCACGTTTTCAAACAACCCGTCTACTGCACAGACTCGTTGATTCAGCTTTTGGCCCAAAAGTGAATGTATTGACGCGTGAAGACCTTCAGGCACGACGGTTGCCATTTGCGCGAGTGGCGACGCTGCCGGGATTCCCCAGGGCGAGCGTTTTAGAAATTCGCGCACACGAGGTGCCCGATATTCGTGGAGGTGAAGATGAATCGACACTCAGTAAAGTACTCGCTTTTGGTGGCCGCATTAATGGCCCTTGCTCTGCCGGTGTTGGCAGTGGCCCAGGGAAGGTATCCCGATTATGGAAGGGATCGAGATTATGGCAGGGATCGATATGACGAGCGCGGTCTGCGCGATACGATTCACCGGCTCGATCGCTTGAGCAAAGACTATCAACGTGAGTTGGACCGCGCGCTTGATCGTGGTCGAGCTGACGGCACTCGCCGAGAAGATCGCATCAACCAGGAAGCGCGAGAGTTCCGCAATGCCGTGGGAAGTCTGAAGTCACGCTTTGGCAACGGTCGTGATCTTTATCGCAGCAGAGATGAAGCAGCGCGCGTACTTCGTGAGGCGAATGAGCTCGAACGGCTTGCACGCCCTCGCTGGTACGACAACCGACTGTCGGGTACCTGGTCACAGATTCGGCGAGAGTTGAACGTGATCGAACGTGCCTACGGAATCTACGGTTACGATAATCGTGGAGGACGGGACGGCGATTGGGGTCGTGGTCGAGATCGTGATCGCGATCGCAACGACATTCCGTGGTGGCAGCGAATACCGTTACCCCGGTAATGAAAAAGCTGACGTGGGGGAAGAGAGACTCGGTGATGTTATGGTCGCGTCACTCTTTCCCCGCGTCGCCCGTGTCCTACTTCCCCGTCTCTCATCGTCTAACAATTCGCTCGGCCACCATCCGTCGATAAGCCTCGTCGCGTGAGATCCCCAATCGTTTTGCTGCCTGCTTTAGTGCCGCACGCGAATCAATCCCTTCAGCTTCCAATTGCGCGACCAACTCCCCAATAGTTTCTTTCGAAATTGCCTCGGCGGTTGCAGTCACCGTTCGATCAATCACCAGAACCATTTCGCCGCGGGCTCGTTCGCCGGAAGCGAAGTGAGTTTCGAGTTCACTGAGTGTTCCGTGGCGAATCTCTTCATGAAGTTTCGTGAGTTCCCGCGCGACGACCGCCTTCCGTTCACCGAGAACTTCACGCGCGTCTTTCAATGTCTCGGCAATTCGATGCGGCGCTTCGTAGAAAACCAGAGTGGTATCGATTGCGGATAATTCATTCAGCTTCGCACGTCGCTGGTTCTTTTTTGCGGGAAGAAACCCGGCAAAGAAGAACTCGTCGGTAGGAAATCCTGAGGCGACCAAGGCTGATACAAACGCCGTTGGTCCAGGCACAGGGACGACTGAAATACCTCTTTCCAAACAGAGACGCACGATCCTGAAACCAGGATCACTTATGCCTGGCGTGCCCGCGTCTGAAACAAGAGCAACGTCCGATCCTTTTTCGAGTTCTCGCAGTAGTTCCGGCGCACGTTCTGTTTCATTGTGATCGTGATAGCTGATGGTTTTGGTGTTGATGCCGAAGTGGTTGAGAAGCTTTCGAGTGTGGCGAGTGTCTTCACAGGCGATGAGGTCGACTTCACCGAGAATTCTGATCGCCCGGTGCGTGATGTCTTCCAGATTTCCGATCGGAGTGGCGACGATGTAGAGAGTAGAGGACATTGATGATTGTAGAGTGACGATTGTCGATTGTTTTATTGGCGAGATTAGCGTTGGCCCAATCGACAATCGACAATAACCTACCTTGCCAGCTGGTCCGTCAACTGCTTGTCAACCTTCGGGCGAACCGGCAGGTTTGCCACTTCCCACAACGTCATGTAAACGGTTCGCGCGACCTGCTCCATCTTTTGATAGTCGAGTTTGTCCGCTGAATCACCGGGCCGATGATAGTCCTCGTGCTCGCCGTCAAAGAAAAAGATGATCGGGATACCTTTCCTGGCGTAGTTGTAATGATCGCTGCGAAAGAAGAACCGATTCGGATCGGCCGGGTCGTCATACTGATAGTTGTAGGTGAGATTGAGATACTCTCGGTTTACCGCCTCGCTCAAGGCTCCCAATTCACTACTCATCATCTTTGAACCAATCACGTAGATCTCATTTGGTGCCGAGAGACTCCGATTTCGCGCAGTTGTATCTCCCGCCTGCTTACTTCTACCAATCATGTCGAGATTGATCTGCGTGACGATCCTGTCTAAAGGCACGGTGGGATACTCGGTGAAATAGCGCGATCCCCACAATCCCTTCTCCTCGCCAGTATGCCAAACGAATAAGACCGAACGCTTTGGTCTTGTCTTCGCTTTCGCAAGTGCTTCGGCAATCGCCAGTAGGGTTGTCGTTCCGGAAGCATCGTCATCAGCGCCGTTATAGATCGCGTCTCCGTTCACCGCATTTCCCACTCCAACATGATCGTAGTGCGCGCCGAGAGCAACATATTCATTCTTGAGCACTGGATCGCTGCCTTCGAACACGGCGAGGACGTTCTGTGTATTCAGTTGTTCTCGCTTTCCTTTTATCGAGATGCTCACCTGCTTGTTGCTAGACAAAGCAAACGGCTCTGAAGAGTTGCCGTCACCATAAGCCCTTTCAAAAAGTGTCGTCGCATTATGTTGCTCGCCTGCAAAAATCTGATTCGCAATCCTTGGCGAAACAACGATCGAAGGAATTTGGGCAACAGTCTCAGGTTGAAACTTTTCGACAACCAGCGATCCGGTTTCGGTAAGCCGACGACGATAACGATCCCAGTTCGCAAGATACTGAAAATTTGGAACCCAAATTATTCCAGCTGCACCCTGTTGCTTCGCGTACTGTGAGGGAATCATCCAATCCTCGTTTGGTTTTCCCGTCAGATCCGAGCGCGAAATCCCGCGCGGCAGTGCATCAAGTGGGGCAAAGATAACAACGATCTTTCCGCGAGCATTCATGCCGTGGTACGCGTCGATGTTCTTTGACTTGATGAGCCATCCGTTACCAACAAACAAGAGTTCGCCGGTCGCATCACCTGACGAAGCAAGAGGAATGTAGTCTTCACCCGAATTAAGCGGCACACCGTTGAGTTGCACACTTGTTTGACCTGCATCCGCCAGGCTGCGACGCAAGGCGATGTTCTGGAAGTAAGTGCCGTTATCTCCGGCAGGTTTTAGACCCCAGCGTGAGAGATTCGTAGCAAGAAACTTCGCGGCTGTATCAAGTCCGCGTGATGGCGTATCTCGTCCTTCCAGTTCATCGGAAGCGATGAATGAAACGTAATCTCGCAACTGCGCTGCCGTAATGGTTTCGACGCCGCGCTGCGTTGCAAGCGTCGCCATCGTTGGCTTTTTCGATCGGTTAACTTTTCGCTGAGCTTGGAACGAAACGGGGAGGACAAGGACACTCGTCAATACAATCAGGCTTAGTAATCTACGCATAAAATCTCCGCGGGACTTATTCGGACCAGGAAGGATATTACGGTCTTTTGCTGGAAATGTTTAAGCCTGCTGTACGGCTTGGGTGAGGCGCGTCAAGGTATCTTTCGCGTCGCCGTAAAGCATTCCGGTGACATCTTTGAAGAAGAGTGGATTCTCGAGACCAGAGAAACCCTTGCCCTGTCCACGTTTGAGCACCACGACAGATCTCGCTCGATCGACCTCTAGAATCGGCATTCCGGCAATGGGGCTGGTGGGATTATCACGCGCATCCGGATTCACCACGTCGTTGGCCCCAATCACAACCGCGACGTCTGTAGTGGGAAACTCGGGATTGATCTGTTCCAGTTCATAGAGTGAGGAATACGGAACATTTGCTTCAGCGAGCAACACATTCATGTGACCGGGCATGCGTCCCGCAACAGGGTGAATTCCATACTTCACGGTGACGCCTCGCTTT
>DATBMP010000047.1:0-7387 GCA_036554845.1 Pyrinomonadaceae bacterium | reverse complement strand
AGCTTTCCCACCTGCGAGGCTTCACGAACATCGCACAGAAAACCAACCACCTTCCCTGCTCCGAGGTCGATTAGCTCGCGAGTCGCTTGAGTAATCTGAGACTGATGGCGCGCTGTAATGCAAACATCCACACCCTCACGCACCAAAGCTTCGGCGATCGCTTTGCCAATACCTTTTGTTCCACCAGTTACGATGGCGATCTTGCTTCTTAGATCCATCAAACCAGCTTCTGCTTCAGTCTTTCATTTACCAGTTTAGGATTTGCTTTGCCTTGGGAGGCTTTCATCACCTGTCCAACAAAGAAACCGAATAAAGTGTCTTTGCCCGAGCGATATGCTGCCAGTTGTTGTGGATTTGCTGTTAGCACCCCATCAATCAACCGATCAATCTCTCCAGTGTCGCTTACCTGGACCAGACCCTGCTCTTCAATGATCTCCATCGCACCCTTACCAGTCTTGAACATCTCGACCAGTACGTCCTTCGCCTGCTTACCGCTGATCTTTTCTTCATCAATGGCGCGCAACAGTGTTCCTAATTCCTGCGGTGGTACAGGAGACGTGCCCGCATTCAAACCTGCGTTCTCCAGCTCGCGCAGCAATTCAGAGCGAATCCAATTTGCTGCGGCTCGCGCATTTCCGGATGCTTCAGCAGCCTGCTCGTAATAGTCGGAGAGAGATCGCTCAGATGTGAGTTGTGAAGCATCACTGAAGGACAGATCGTACTGCTCCATGAATCTCCGGCGACGCGCTTCCGGGAGTTCGGGCATTGCGGCGCGCACGCGCTCAATAAACTCATCTGAGACGATTAGTGGCGGCAAGTCAGGCTCGGGAAAGTAACGATAGTCGTGGGCCTCCTCTTTTGAACGCATCACGCGCGTCTCGTTAGCCCGATCGTCCCAAAGACGCGTCTCCTGGACCACCCGTCCCCCTGACTCAAGCACACGGATTTGCCGATCAACTTCAAACTCGATCGCCTTCTGCATGAACCGGACAGAGTTGAGATTCTTTAGTTCAACCTTCGTGCCGAAACCTTCGCCAATGCGGCGCACGGAAACGTTAGCTTCGCAACGTAAATTGCCCTTCTCCATATCTGCATCCGAAGCGCCAACCCACTGCAGTGCACGGCGCACGTGGTTCACGTAATCGTAGGCTTCCCAGGATGAGCGAAACTCTGGTTCTGTGACTATTTCGGCGAGCGGCGTACCCGCGCGATTCAGGTCGATATAGGAGTAACGGTCGACATCCGGTAGACCTTCATGGACATTTTTGCCGGCGTCTTCTTCAAGATGCAGGCGAGTGATATTGATCGTTTTGGGCTTCCATTCGAGGGGATGACCCCCGTCATCGCGCGCGGCCGTCATGATCTCAAGCTGCCCATTTGCTGAGAACGGCTTGTCGTATTGCGAAATCTGATAACCCTTCGGCAGGTCGGGGTAGAAGTAGTTCTTGCGCGCGAAGATCGACTGCGAATTGATCTTCAGACCGAGTGCGAGGGCTGCTCGCGCGCCTAACTCCACCGCGCGACGATTGAGAACAGGCAAAGCACCGGGTAGACCGAGACAAACAGGACAGGTGTTTTCATTTGGCTGGTCCCCGAAACGCGTGGAACAGCGACAGAAGATCTTCGACTCGGTGCTTAGCTGAGCGTGGATCTCCAACCCGATGATCGTTTCCCAGGTGTTCATGTTGTTTATCGGAGGTGGATTGGACTTTGGTCTTTGACCGTGGTCTGGGCTCTGCTCTGCGTCGTCTCTGCGATCTCTGCCCTTAATTGTCTAGTGTCGAGGTCCATTCACTTCCATCAAGCATAACGTGTAAGTCGAAACTGCACCCGTAAACAGACCCAACATCGCGTCCGCAGCTGGAATCCGCGCAGCCTTCTGCATCAGTTTTAGTGATCGCATATCCCCCAACGCTTCAATCAAAACTTGGTTGGGGAGGGGAGTCAAACGAAGTATAGCACCGGCGAAAAGGGGGCCTAAAACACTCAATACTTAAATCGCCCTCGACCGAGGTGGGCGCGAAAAACTCTTTGCTATGCGGTTGTGAGTTTGATATACATCCGTCCATTCGCACTGTCCTTTGCGGTTTGAACGCGGACGCAGAAGTCCTTGCCCGATCTTGCGGTCCGCCGGCCTTCAACCTTGGCTGAGGAGAAAAGACACAACCATGGCAAAGACTATTTGCAAGATACTTGGAGTGGTTTTCCTGCTCGTCGGAATTGCAGGGTTTGCAGCACCAAATCTGCTAGGCGCCCATTTAAATCCGGCCCACAACCTGGTGCACATCGTATCGGGCGTTATTGCGCTCTATTTTGGATTTGCGGGTCCCTTATCCGGTGCAAAACTTTTCTGCTTGATTTTCGGCGTTGTCTATCTCGCTTTGGGGTTCCTGGGCCTTTTTGTGTTGGGTGCCCCAACGCCGGAGGATCCGCTAATGTGGCACGTCGGTCCGCTGAATCTGGGAAGGGTGGACCACTTTATTCACATCATATTGGGTTTGCTTTTTCTGGCTGGAGGCCTATTCACTAAAAAGACTTAGGCAAGCTGTTTTATCCATGCCGACCGGTTTCAGGTTGCAAGTCCTAAATCGATAAGTGACGCACTTGCGCCCGCGATTTTTGGCTCTTGCAACCTGAATCATTTTAAGTGAGGCGTCTACGCTTCAGAACCTGAACTTAACCCCACCTCGTCCCAGAATTCCCGGCGCTCTAAATCCGTTCTCGAAATACTCCTGGTCAGCAAGGTTCTCAATCCCACCAAAAAACAACGCCGAAACCTTCTCTGAGAGTCGACGTTCGTAACTCGCGAATAGATCAGCCTTGGTGTATCCCGAATATTTCAACTCAGCCATTCGAAAGGGAAAGCTGTTCTCGAACACCGGCGCCAGATATGAACCCGTTCGATTTAATTCGAGGTTTACTAGAAAAGATCGATAGCGCTGGTTGAACGTAATTCCGAAGAGATGTTTCGGAATCACGTACTCGGGAATCAGTCCGCGCGATTGAGACGCGCGGTCACTATTCGTGAAAGTGTACGAAGTAATAATCGTTGTGCCGCCAAGGGGCGTTGCTTCCAGGTGAGTCTCTAGTCCTCTGGCCAGACCCCCAGGTTCATTTGCAAAGCCGCTGAATCGACCTAATCCCAACGGATCACTGACAAAGTTTGTGAAGGCAATAACGCGTTGAAGACGAGTAAAGAAATAGGTGGCGCCGAGTATGACGCGGTTTTGGGCTAAACGTTGATCTATCCCTCCATCTACGCTGATTGATTGTTCGGCGCGCAACGTTGGATCGCCAAACCGCGTCACCCCCGCGCCCGGAAATGTCCCGGCGCCGAACCTCTCAAACAATGAAGCCGCGCGAAAACCGTTGCCCGCGTGTACGCGGAGCTTCGTGTTCGTTGCTGGAATGAAATAGGCTATCGCGCCGTCACCAGTGACCGAGTTCTCTGCATTAATACTTCCTAAAAACCCTGGCCGGTCGGCAGCGCTGATGCGATTGAACTGACCTCGAACTGCAATTGAAACCTGCAGCCGGCGATCAAGAAGCGAAAGTTGATCTTGACCAAAGATTGCGAAGGTCCTTTGGCAATCGGTGGTGTTGTTGAAGGCACTAAAAGATGGGATCGACTGCTGGAAAAGTGACTCGCGCTCATACTCAATGCCGACTGTCGCTAAATTTGTGTGCCCAATCTGCACGTTAAGTCTTGCGTCGAACGTATCCGTAGTTCCCCGGTTGACATTGATGAACTCAAAATCTCCAAACGGATAGAACGAAGCAAAGGCAGGATCAATAGCTGGTCCATTGTAGTTTCGACGATTGCTGGAGACTCTTTGATATGCGGCTGAATACGAGAAGTTCTCGTTTATCTGATGAGACACTCTGGCCGAGCCAACTAACAATCGATTGCGACGTCCTTGATCGGGATTGTTGAAGTCTGGCTGAAAGTTCACTCCGGCAACTGCTTTGGGAAACTGCGCACCCTGAGCGAACGCAGCAGGTAGCGCAAACGGGCTATCGTTGAGGCGCGCGTTGGAAATAGTTCCGAACAGGTTTGCAGAGATGCTGATCGATGGCGTTGCATTGAAGGTAAACCGCCCCAGAGCAGCCGAGTTGCCGTACTCATCCTGACCGTCGATGCCTTGCCGCACGTCGGTTCGACTCACGGCAAAGTTATAACCAAATCGAGTTCCGCCGCCCGCTCCCTGAAACCGCTCACGAAAACTCGCGAGCGATCCGCCTTCCGCACCCGCTTCAAAATGAAGTGGTCCAGACCCGGTAACTGGAACCAAATTTATGACACCGCCAATCGCATTCGTCCCATAGATCGATGAACCTGAGCCCCGCAAGATCTCCACTCGATCCAGAGCTACGGGAACTAAATCAGCAAACAATGAAAGCGCCGAACCATTGATATCTGACGCATCACGAACACGTAAACCATCAAGCAGCAACGCGGTATCAAACGGACGTTGACCACGGAGACGGACGGTCGAAAGTGCACCCGGTGAACCCTGTTGTTGAATGCGAATACCCGGAGTGCCTCGCATTGTTTCAGTCAATGAGAGCGTATGGCGTGCTTCGATCGTCTCGTCGTCAAGTATCGAAACGACTTTGGCCACCTCTTCAGAGCGTTGGGCGGTGCCGGTCGCAGTGATCACCACGTTCTCGTTCACCGCAGCGACCTTAAGTCGGAGCTCGAGGTTGGTCTTGATATCTCGGTCCACATTGGTCTCCCAGATCACACTTGAGAACCCATCCGCCTGAACTTCCACGAGATAGGCGCTGGACGGAAGATCGTTAAAGACAAACAATCCGTTCTCATCGGTAGTCGTCGAAAGCTGCAGACCACCTCGCGATTTCAACTGCACCTGAGCTCCTGAGATCTTGGCGCCGTGTTCATCGCTTACCGAACCCGTAATTCCGGAACGCGCTTGTCCCCTGGCAACTGTGACAAAGGACAAGAATGCGAATATCAGTGCAACGAACCTGATAAATTGAACGCGTTGATAGAGGACTTCTTTTTTCATCTTTCAGCTTCTCCTGATTTCGTGGACGGGCGTGGCTCTGGGTGCACCAGAGACAGGGTGGGAATCGATCAGAACTTCGATGGCAAACGCTCTTGCGAGGAGTTCCGGCGTCAAAACTTCACGGGGAGATCCGTACGAAAGAGGCGAGCCATCCTTCATTAGCAAAATTCGATCGGCGAATTCGGCAGCCAGATTAATGTCATGCGTGACCACCAAAGCCGAGACATGCTGGCTATCGCAACGACCACGAACCACCGAAAGAATGGAGGCCTGGTGAGACAGATCCAGATTTGCAGTTGGCTCGTCCAATAAAAGGTGTTCAGCGTTCGTCGCTAAGGCGCGTGCCAACACAGCGCGCTGTCTTTCGCCACCCGATAACTCATTCAACAAGCGATCGCTCAGCGACTCGAGGTCAGTCTCGTGTAATGCCTTAATCGCAAACTCGAGATCCTGTTCCGTTTCCCATCCCCATGAACTGCTGGCGCCCCACGCGTAACGTCCGCCGAGGACGTATTCCAGTACACTAACGGGAAATCTGATGTCGGCTTCTTGAGCAACAACTGCGATTTGCCTGGCGAGTAATCGTCGCGACCACTTCTCGATTGGGGAATCATTAAGAAGAATTTCTCCAGCCGTGATTGATAGGCCACCATTGAGTGTTCGCAACAAAGTTGATTTGCCGGCGCCGTTTGGCCCAATCACAGCAGTTATCTCGTGGGGCGCCAACGCGAGCGTCGCACCCGACACTGCAACGCGACTCCCGTACTTCACTGTAATGTTGCGCGCTTCCAGCATTTGCTTCGTGCCTTAACCACGCTTCAAGAGGTAGATAAATAGAGGGGCTCCAATGAGCGCCGTGATCGCGCCTACAGGTAACTCCCTCGGAGCAATCACAGTTCGCGCCACGGTGTCCGCGAGAACGACGAACATCGCACCGCAGATTGCAGCAGCAGGTATCGTCAAACGGTTATCAGCGCCCCACGTTAAACGAACCAAATGAGGGACAACCAAACCGACATAACCAACCGACCCGCTCGAGGCGACCGAACTGCCTACTAACAAGCTCGCTACAAGGAAAACAATCAGTCGCACTCGAGATACTTCGACACCGAGATCAAATGCATCACGTTCTCCCAACATCAGCAGGTTGAGCGAGCGCGCATAAGCCGCGAGTACGATCGCTCCCGCTAGAGCCACGACCGTGCTGATCGTCAGCAAGTTGCTGGTGGTGCCTGAGAGATCACCCAGAAGCCAGAAAGTGAAGGAGCGGATCCTGGTCGCATCCATCAATGTCGTCACGAACACAATCACCGAGGAAAGAAATGTGGTGACGATCACTCCCGCGAGTATGAGTCGTTCCGGCGAAGCACCGGTACGTCCGTGGGCCAGTCGGTAGACCACGAACGTCGCCGCCAAGGCTCCCGAGAACGCCAGCACCGGACGAGCCCATTCGAACGCACCGAGAAAAATCAATGCGAGCATGGTTCCCACTGCGGCTCCGTTTGAAATACCCAGCAAGTACGGCTCAGCTAATGGGTTGCGCAGTAAGGCTTGATAACTCGCGCCGGCCGCCGCGAGGGACGCGCCGACAGACGCAGCAAGTAAGATTCGTGGCAATCGAAGTTCGAAAAGGATCGCAGATTGGTCTTCACTTAATCCGCATTCGACCTGACCAAAAGAAAGTAGCGCACACAGTGAATTGCGGGACGGCAGGCTTTCACTCCCAACAAGCGACGTAATCAGAACAGTTAGGCCTAGAAGTGCGACAAGGAACCCACAAACAAGGAGAGTCTTGCGAAGGGTGACGCGCCCTTCACTCTGACTGAGCTCAAGTACTCTTTCGAAGACGGCCGTCATTTAGCAAAAGCCTCAGGATGAAGTGCGCGCGCAATCTCTTCCAAGCCATCAACCGATCTTGGACCAGGGCGTGCAAGATGGTCGTCGTTAATCTTGTAAACCTTGCCGTTCTTAACTGCGGGCGATCGTCTTAACGCAGCATTAACTTCCGCGTTTGCGCTTCCCATCGATCCACCGGTTGGCAGAATGATGGCTTCCGGCTGCGCAGCCAATGCCGATTCAGCACTAAACAACGGCCAAGCACCGGGGACGTTCTCTGTGACTGATTTTCCTCCGGCACGCCTGATCAGATCTGTGACAAATGAATCGCGGCCCGCTGTGTAGAGCGGTTCAGCTGAAACCTGACAGAAGACAGAGATTGGCTGGGTGGTGTTGACCGCTCTCTCGACCGCTTCGGCTCGCGCTCGTAGATTCCTGAGCAGTTCGGCAGTCGCTTCTGTTTCATTGAGCAGATCACCAAGGTCCTTGATTGACTTAAATACGCCTTCGAGGTCGTGAGG
>DATBMP010000486.1:0-3192 GCA_036554845.1 Pyrinomonadaceae bacterium | reverse complement strand
TCTACACGACTGTGGGCCGGCTGGTTCTACACACTCGGCTACTGCGTGAAGATGGTGCTCTTTCAATCCTGCGTAGTTTCAAGCCGGCTGAACTTGCCGAACTAGCGTCGCGGGCAGAACTTACCGAAATCGATGTGCGCCGCAGTTTCCCGTTTCGAGTGGTGTTGCGGGCGCGGAGAAATCCCGTTGCTGAACTCCAATCTGAGACTGGAGACGTTGAAAGGATTCGATTGGCTTCATGAATTTTCCGTCGCGCAGTTTTGATGTGATCATTGCCGGTGCTGGACCAGCAGGCTCGAGCGCCGCTATTCACCTTGCTACGAATGGTCTTTCCGTGTTGCTTGCGGATCAAAAGAAGTTTCCGCGACCAAAACTGTGCGGCGAATTCATCTCCCCCGAATGCTGGGAACATTTCGAACGACTGGGCGTCAACGAAAAGATGGTCGTGTCGCAGGGCACGCCACTGAGAAAGACTGTTTTCTATGCGCGCGACGGCAGATCAGTGGCCGTGCCAAGCGAGTGGTTTGGTGCGGCAGGAAGTGCGTTGGGATTGAGCCGATCGGAGATGGACCACAATCTTCTGAACCGTGCGAAAGAATGCGGCGTGACCGTTTTGGAAGAAGCACAAGCGTATGGCCTCGTGATGAACGATGGCGTGGTCAAAGGTGTCACCTTGCGTACTCCTCGCGGGCAGGAAAACTACCTCGCGCCGATCACGATCGATGCAACCGGACGAGCAAGGGCACTCGCTAGAAAACTCGATCCAGATGATCAGAAACATCATTTGCGCAAGAAACCGCTCGTGGCTTTCAAAGCTCACCAGGTTAATGCTCACGTTGAAGAGGGAACGTGCGAGATCTATGTCTATCCCGGCGGATACGGAGGCATCAACGGTATAGAAGGTGGCGTCACTAATCTTTGCTTCATAGTATCGGCAGAGTATGCGCGTCGCTGTAATTCCGATCCCGACCGGCTAATCAGTACGTTCGTTTCCCGCAACTCTCGCGCGGCGAGTGTGCTAAAGGATGCCCGCGCTGCGACACCATGGCTCGCCGTGGCCCTCGAACATTTTGGTCGTCAAAGTCTGGTCCCTGCGACAGGACTTCTGACAGCGGGTGATGCAGCTGCGTTTATTGATCCATTCACTGGCAGTGGGATGCTAATGGCGCTTGAAAGCGGCGAACTGGTTGCCTCAACGATCAGTTCCCGTCTGAAACGATTGGACGCGTACTCGTTCAAGGAACTGGCGCGTGATTATCGTCGTGACTATGCACGAAAATTCGAGTCTCGATTGCGTCTTAGTTCGTGGTTGCGAAGGGCTGCTTTTGTTCCTCGACTTGCCGAAGTGGTGATATTCCTTACCGGCAATGATCGGCTTCGTGAGCGGATTGCGCGCGCGACAAGGAAGAGTAAATTGACACAAACCGACCTACCGGTAGGTCCGCGATTTAGCACTTGAAAGCTCGATATTTCGTACGTTTCCTGAATTTCAAAGTTCTTGCCACAACCTTTCTTTTGGGGTAAAAAGACTGAGCGTTTCGTTTGACAACAAGCCCCAAGGCACCTTCCCATTAGGTGTCGTCATTTTCGAGACGGATTTACTCCCCACACTTTGCACACAACTAAGATTTAAAGATTCAGTACCACTGGAGCCCGAAGGAAGAGTCAGTAGCAGAGTCTTTCAAATTCAAACGGGTCACTCCGCTGGTACCCGACTCTCAAGGAGAAGAAGATGACATTTGCGTCTACAGTTAACCTGCTAAGTAAGTCACTTCAATTGAGCCTAATACTCGTCATCACTTTTGTGTATGCCGGTGTATCCCTGGCCCAGTCGCAAGCCGCAGCGGCCGATTTGAATGGATACGTTCGCGATCCGCAGGGAGCCGTTGTAGTCGGCGCAAATGTCACCGCGCGCAATCCCGCCACAAATTTTTCTCGCAGCGCGACCACAAACGAACAGGGTTACTATCAGATCAGCAGTCTCCCTCCCGGCGTTTACGAGATCACTGTTGAAGCCGCAAATTATAAGAAGGCAGTCGTGCCATCGTACTCGTTAACAGTAGGGGCCCGCGCGGATCTGGATATCAATCTGGAACTGGGTCAACTGACTGAAGTTGTAAATATCTCAACCGAAGACCAACCAATAGTTGAAACCACTCGGACCAGTGTTGCCAACACAATCGAGCAACAGAGAATTGAAAACCTGCCTATCAACCAACGCGACTATCTCGGTTTTGCCACCACAATCTCAACAGTAAGTCGCGGCAACGATCGACCGATTGGCCCGGCACCTTCATCGGGCCTGAACATCGGCGGTCAGCGCGGGCGTTCAACTCTGGTCCAAGTCGATGGCGCAGATAACACCGACAACTCGGTCAACGCAGCCCGCAGTACTGTTTCACAGGAAGCGGTGCAGGAGTTTCAAGTTGCTACCAACTCTTATGCTCCGGAGTTTGGGCGAGCCACCGGCGGTATCATCAACGTTGTCACTAAAGGTGGTACCAACGATTTTCACGGGAACATCTTTGGCTTTCTCCGTCACCGGAGTTTCCAGGCGCGAAACGCATTTGCTCCGATTGAAGATCCGCCGTTTACTCGAGCGCAATACGGCGCCACGTTCGGTGGTCCAATCAAGAGAGATCGCACCTTCTTCTTTGCTGCATTCGAACAGAGACGTCGCCAGGAATCAGGATTCTTCACCAGCAATGTTGGCGCTGGTTTGACTGCCAGCGTGACCATTCCGGCGGGGATCCTGCCGGTCGCTCAAACATTCGACAATCTGACGCCAGCTCAGGCAGCTTTCATCGGAGCAGAATTGGCTAGTGGTGATCCGGCGAGAATTGGACGCGCCGTTGGTTACGCGCACTTTGCTTCGGCAGGGGGACAGACTGCGCTCAATGGATTCAGCACATTGAGAGTTTTTCTTCCTGGTCTACCGACGTCGGGACAAATACTAGGGCCACGATTCCTATTGTCGGGAGCGCCGGTGCCGACACTCGCAAACAATGGGATTTTGCCCGGCTTCACGACTGTGAACGAGAATGGAGACGCGGTGGCGTTTCGACCACTCAATCAATTGCTGCGCATCTTTCCGATCTCTGAATCAACGACCTTCTTTTCAATCCGCGGTGATCACAAGATCAACAACAGCAATCACCTGACTATGCGTTTTGGTTACAACCCGAGTGACCT
>DATBMP010000464.1:0-4664 GCA_036554845.1 Pyrinomonadaceae bacterium | reverse complement strand
TGTCAGATTCGAATTATTCTCGATCACTCAAATTCACCGCTGCGTTGCCTAAGCAGTGATTGATTCAAGCACGAGGATCGATCAAAGCCTTCAAAACGCCAGCACTTGCTACAGCAGCCAGGGCCTCGTTCGCCTGGTTGAGGGTGAAACGCGAGAGGTTCGGTTGCAGTTTTGTCCATGAAGAAGAATGGCGCGGGTCGGAAACAAGTTGTACAGCACGATAGAAGTGAGAAAAATCGGAGCCCCAACACCCATGGATGTCCAGATGTTTCTTATTCAGATCAAGATGCGGATTGAAAGCTACTTTCGTTGAGACTGGTCCATGATCCGTGTACTGCCCGACAACGACTACTCGACCTGCGTCTCTCGTATATCGCATTGCCTGGATCACGGCGTCGGGATCACCAGTAGCTTCGATCGTCACATCGGGAAGAATACCGGTCGGTCCTTTATCCCTTAACCAGTCCACACAGTCAGATTCGCTGTGCTCCTGAAAGTTCAACACGCCGGTCGCACCTGCTGATAACGCCGCATCCAGGCGATGCGCTGGAGCGCCGATGCAGAAGACCTGACTCGCTCCCCGCAGGAGGGAGAGAAGTATCACGTTCAATCCCACTGGACCTGATCCCAACACTAAAACAGTCTCTCCTAGTCGGATCTCCGCACGTTCAACTGCATGCAGCGCCGTTGGCAGTGCACAGCCGCCCGCCATGAAGAGTTCAGGCTCTGTTTCGAGTCGCAGACAGATGGTGCCTGGCTTTAGATAGATCTGGCTGGCCCAACCTCCCGATGGTCCATCTTCCGTGCCGTATGTGATCCCGTAAACCTTTCGCTGGGGGCAACGAGTTGTCGCCTTCGCAACGAGGCAGTACCAGCAGGCGTTGCAGGTGCGATGAACGTCGAGGAAGGTGACTCGATCACCTTCGCTGAAGTCCTTGCCGTTTACATCCTTCATGTGTCCCTGAATTTTTTCGAGACGGCCCACGGACACGTGACCGGGAATGAGAGGGTAAGGAACACCGGCTAACAAGCCGCGTTGCAGGTAAACGTCTGTGCCGCAAACTTCCGAAAGTTCGACAGCAAGGACAGCAGAGTTAAGTTCGAGATCAGGCAGCGGTATTTCGCGGAGTTCAACTGCATGGTTTGGTTGCGGAATGACAGCGGCGATTGGCATGGCGGGGATAGTAATACAGATCGATGGAGCGTGGGAGATGAGGGGACGGACGCGAGGTAGCCAGAACAAGCCCGTGGCATCTACCTATTCGTGGTGGAGTTAAGAACCGACCGATGGACCATCACCATTTCTGGAAAGGCTTCTTCAAAACGCTCGCGGTCTTTTTGATCAAAGCGCTTACCTTTGAGTCCTTCCGCGGAGATGGAGTTGGTGATACCGCTTTCTTTGTTGGAACAGCAGGGCGGGGGCCACCTGGCCTCCCGCCTGTGGTTGCTGTTTGGTTGCGGGGTGAAAGCGAAGGTGATTTTGGTTCGACGCCGACAGTAGCTGGCTCGGCTTTTTCTTCAGCAGGTGTTGGTGGTGTGCCAACCTGCTCGACTGGACCACCTGGCTCAACAGGCGTCGGCCCAGGAGGCTCAGCTATCTGTTCAGCTGTTTGTGCCGCCTCTGGCGTCTCCTCTTTTACAGGTTCTGGCGCTTCCCGTTCGGTAGGAGCAGAGGGTGACGGTTGAATAGATTCCTGAGGTGAGCGCGCCTTTGGACCAGAAACTGGTTCCGTAGCGCCATTCGAACTCTGCGCAACTTGTTGCGTTGTGCCGTAGAAAAGTAGACCAGCGAGCAGGACGTTCGGCAGCGCAACAATCGCGATCATCCTGGTGAGCGATCTCGCCCGTCGCTTTGGACGGACGGCTGGGAGGTTTCTCGGAAGTTCAAGGGGGTCGTGAACGAGTTCCGCGCCATCCATATCGCAGACGCGCTGGTCTTCCTCGTAGACGAAGTCACATGTTGGGCACCGTTGCATCGCAGCCTCCTCCAAAATCAGTTGTGAAACCGCACTTAACGCGGATTACGAGAGTCCTGCAACTAGCACTCTCGCTGACTGGGCAATGGGAAGGACTTAGAAAAATTTACCCGGCTCATGTGTAAGTAGTTCATACCCTAAGCGGCCACCTGGAAACGGGCGAACGCAGAATAAAAGGTTTTCAGGGAATGAACGGTTTACAAAGCTGCAAGCCGCACTTGAGAAATCATTGTGGCAAGGCGGATACCATTGCCTATTGCCGAATGAGCTCGGCGATTGATCATCCCAAAATCGTCAATCGTCAATCGACAATCGTCATTTCGCCCCGTTAAGACTTAAGTTCTTTGCATGCTAGACTATGCGAGATCAGCTAAGCCCCGATCTGGAACGCATATATTTCCGATTCGTAGACTATGTTTTTGACCTTTATCTCAATGAGCTGGTTTCATCGCCGCCTCGTATTAGTCCTCCCCGCTTTTCTTCTGTTTTTGATCTCTTCTTCCGCATGCAAGAGCGATTACCCAGCGTCGGCTCGACAGAATCGCTCGGGTGATGCAAGGACTGCTCGACAGGTAAAAACCGTCGTTGTCTCAGAACTACCGTTCGGCGAAACCGTCACCGCGAACGGTACGCTCGCAGCTTATGACCAGACGACGGTCAGCGTGAAAGTCCCGGGCCGGGTGCGATCGATCGCAGTTGATCTAGGCAGCGTGGTTAGACGTGGTCAGGTTATTGGTCAGCTCGAACAGACTGATTATCGTTTGCGGGTGCAGCAGGCTGAGGCAGCTCTGGCGCAGGCCCGTGCACGATTGGGTCTATCTCCTGATGGCCAGGACGATCGAGTTGATATTGAACAGACAGGGACGGTGCGGCAAGCACGCGCTGTGATGGAGGAAGCTCGGTTGAGTCGCGAACGCGCGGCGCGGTTGGTTGAGCAAGGCGTCGTGGCCAAATCTGACTTTGATTCAGCGGATGCCACCTACAAAGTCGCACAAAGTCGGTATCAGGATGCTCTCGAAGAGATTCGCAATCGACAGGCTCTGCTGGCGCAAAGACGATCCGAACTTTCGTTGGCACGTCAGCAATTAGCTGATACTTCGGTTTATTCCCCATTGGATGGCGTTGTTGAAGAAAAACGAGCAAACCTGGGGGAATATCTGGCAGCCGGAGCACCGGTTGTAAACATCGTAAGGATGGATCCACTTCGACTTCGAGCGCAGGTCCCCGAACGCGACGCGAGTAACGTCCATTCGGGCCAAAACGTCCGTGTGACTGTGGAAGGTGACCAGAATGTTTACCTCGGTCAGATTACTCGGCTTAGCCCCGTGATCGCGGAACAGAATAGAATGCTTCTGGTTGAGGCAGATGTCAGAAACAACGGCAGCCTGCGGCCCGGTACTTTCGCCCGAGCCGAGATTGTTACGAACGATGCAAAGATGGCTGTAACAGTTCCGAATAACGCGATTGTCACCTTTGCCGGAATTGAAAAAGTGATTGCGGTTGAGAACGGAAAGGCTGTCGAGAAACCGATTACCACTGGTCGGCGAAATGGTGAATGGACCGAGGTTGTTGCCGGCGTTAACGTGGGCGAGAAGGTTGTGGTCGATCCAGGCAATCTTCAATCCGGTCAGGACGTAACTGTTGTTGAGTAATAAACCAGGAAGATGCAAAAGCTAGCCGAAATCTGTATTCGTCGTCCCGTCTTTGCGACGATGATCGTCCTTTCCCTGGTTGTGGTGGGCGCCGCAGGTTTCTTCCGTCTCGGAGTAGATCGCTTTCCTTCAGTGGATCTGCCGACAGTCAGTGTGCGCACTAGTCTTCCAGGTGCTGCGCCGGAAGAGATGGAATCGCTGATCACACAGCAGATCGAAGAGGTCGTTAACACCGTCGACGGAATTGATGAGCTTCGTTCGATCTCAGGGCAGGGAACTTCATTCGTAATCGCCACCTTCAAACTGGATCGCAATCTCGAAACTGCCGCCCAGGACGTTCGCGACCGGGTGGCGACCGTGGTGCGACAACTTCCTGATGATGCCACTCCTCCTGTGGTCCAAAAGTTTGATAACGACAGCACGCCAGTTATCACAATCTCACTTTCAGGCAATCGCTCGCTTAGAGAACTGACCGAACTTGCGGACAAGGTGGTTCGGGTTCAGCTTGAACGCACTGGCGGCGTGGGCGAGGTAAGAATCGAAGGCGGATTGGATCGGGCGATAAACGTTTGGATTGACGCCGATCGGTTGGCTGCTTATCAGATTCCGATAACTGCGATTCGGCAAGCGCTCAATCGTCAGAACGCCGACATTCCCGGTGGCAACGTTAATGCCTCGCGAGAAGAACTCGTGTTGCGCACGATGGGCCGTTACGCCAGCGCGCGCGACTTTGAAGATTTGGTAATCGCAAACATTAATGGTTCACCCATCCGTTTACGCGATGTGGGAAGGGTCGAGGACGGGACCAAAGAGCAACGTTCACTTTCGCGGCTCAATAGTGTACCCACGGTCTCGTTGGAGATTAGGCGTCAGTCGGGTGCGAATACTATCGAAGTGATCAACGGCATCAAGGCTGAACTCCCACGCGTAAAGGCACAGCTTCCCAACGATGTCTCAGTCGAGATCATTCGCGATCAATCTCGTTACATCGAATCCGCTCTGCATGAGATCGAAACCCACCTGATACTCGGCAGCA
>DATBMP010000037.1:0-9548 GCA_036554845.1 Pyrinomonadaceae bacterium | reverse complement strand
TCCATCCCCGGTTGCAACTCGCACACAAAACCAGCCGGGCGGAGTCGAAGAAGAACTCGAGCGACATCTAAAAAGCATATGCGATCGGGCACAAGGCACAGTTGGACTTTCCGTGGTCCATATCGAAAGCGGTAAGACGATCTCGATCAACGGCAAATCTCAATTACCGCTCTACAGCGTTTTCAAGCTCCCGTTGGCGGTTGCTGTCCTTAAGGAGGTAGAAGAGAAGCGTCTGCGGCTGGACCAGAAGATTCATGTGACACCCGAGGAAATTGTGCCAGGCGTCCCTGAGAACACGGCAATCTGGCTAAAGCCCGCTGATTTTACTATCGAACAACTTATCAATTATTCGATCTCGCGGAGCGACAACACTTCCAGCGAAAAGTTGCTACAACTTATCGGTGGTCCAGCCAAAGTCACCGAGCGAATGCGCAAAATGGGTTTCCAGGATCTTGATATTCACTCAACCATCAGCGAGTTCGTGAAGAGCCGCCAGAATCCAAACGTTGGGTCGGCAGAAGATCTTGCGCTGCTCCTTGCGCAACTGCATCAGGGAAAGATTCTCGAACCTGCTCAGGTCAACTTGCTGGTCGGCTTCATGCAGCGGGCAACTGTAGGTTTGCGTAGATTGAGAGCGGATCTGCCGAAGGGCACATTTGTCGCCGACAAGACTGGTTCGGGTGAGAGAGATGCAGTGTCAGGAGTAGCGAAAGCGACAAATGACGTCGGTATCATCAGTCTTCCTTCTGGTCGAGGTCATCTCGCAATGGCAGTTCTGGTGAGTGGATCGAAGTTGCCTGACGCAGACCAGGAAAGGTTAATTGCTGAAATAGGGCGAGCTGCGTATGACGCGTATTCGACGGCGGCGAACTGAACAGTCCTATGGTTGGCGATTTGTACCACCGATCTCCAAAAATGCGTGCGACACGATTAGTAATCGTTGTACGTTTGCGTACCGAGTCTTCCAGCGTTTAGGTCTATTCTCTCCACTCAAATCGCTCAAAAGCAGGTTGGTTCCGAAAGCCAGGTCCTAAGGGGTTTTGGCCTGCACGGGTTCACCGTTAAGTGCCCCATATTCTCTCCCTCCTCAATCCTGCCAACGTATTCAAACGTTAGCAGTCGCCCTGGAAAGAACAAGGAAGTGGCTAACCAAATGTCCATCAAGGATCCGGCTGCTGTGTCTTTGCCTGTTCTCTCTCCGCTGGCCGACACAACAAATAATGTGACACACGAACTATCTTCCGTGGATCAGCAACCATCGCCAGCACAGTTCGACAGCAAATTCGTGGTTCGATGTTCCGAGGTTTGGGTGGGCCAAATGGTCGTTCTGCCAAGCTTCATTGAGGTGCTTTAAGCAGACCACACTTTGATGGCTGCAGTCTCCTGTTGAATGAACCCGTGAAAATCAGGGCGGAGTTTAACGCAGTCTGTCGAGGCAAAGAGCGCTTCGCGCCGAGACGTATCAGTGGCCTTTCGGTTCGCCTGACGGTGCAGCGTAAAACGAACCATATGCCTTCCAGGTGTCGAGATCGAACGGACGACGCAATCCGCACCTCAGGCAGGCCTGGTATGTCTGGTTGTCGCGTGTAATCGGACGCGTCAATCGCACATGCCAGCACCCGAATAGACGGGTTAAGAGGTCGTTGACAGAGTGAGAATCAGTCTCGAGCGAAGCATTTCTATCGCCGAGTTGTATCGTCGTAAGAGTGGTTGATTCTTGCATACCTCAAATCCTTGAAGGCTAGCTGTCGTTGTGGAGGTCCAGTGGGGGCGAGGGGATAACTCCTTTATTTACAGGCGTACACACATGTTTTGGTGAGGTGCGTAGGGCCTTCCTTTTATATATAGGCAATAGCATGCCTTTTCCCAGGTAATCACACCGAGTATTTGGGCAAGTATTCTGTAGTCAGGAGGTTGGCATTATACGCCGCCAGGGCATCCGCTGCTAGCTGCGGCAGCGTGAGTGAGGAGGTCCTGCTTCAGCAGGTTGCGGGTTAAAAAAGGGGCCGCGGTTGGGCTTGCAGTCTCATTCACACCGGGCTTTAGCCCGGTGAAAATGAGGACTGGAATGAGATAACCGTTTCAACGGTTTCATTGCGCTTGCACAGAACCTTTATGTTGTCAGTATGCAAACCGTTAAAACGGTTCCTTGGTTCGTAGACTGTCTGCTTCACCTGGCTGAAGCCCGCTGTGAATGAGAATAGTTGAACAGACTTTTGAGGCAAGGCCGATGTGTGTCAACCCTGCTGCCCGATTACCTTCTTCTCTTTTGCTGAGACCACGGTCGCTTTGGGACGCCCGCCTCGATCCCATGGGTGTGCAGGATTATCTGGAGTCACCGCTACTATCTCGTCTTCCGTCGGATCTTCTTCAGGAGCCGAATCGTTTTCTGGAGCGTCTTCTGTTTCCAGGTTGGCGGCGCCCCCGCCGAGATATTTTTCGCGGAGGTATTTAACGCGTAGATCACTAAGATCTGGAGTTTCGGCTTCCGCATTCGCGTTGATGCCTTCGTTAAACACCGGGGCGTCCGCAACACTTCCTTCATCCTCGTTCGCGACGCGATAGCCCGGAAGATCTTCTGCGATGATTTTTTGGAGCTCTTCTCGAGAAAGCTTACTCATAATCTCCTCCATCGATTAGGCATCGATAGTCTCTCTACCATCCTAATCCAAGGCAAGTATACTGGCGCAAAATCTTATACTCAATTGCGGTTTGCAAGACGCCGGTTCGACCATGAGGCATGCCGCGAATGTAATCAATCTTTGCATCGAATAATGCTTGCGCCGGCGGTTTGCCTGCGTTGTAAGCCGACCAGAACGCGCGATGCATTGGACCACCAAAATAGTTGAATGGCTCCTCGGTTGGCGAATAGTGGGCACCAGTGCAACCGATAAACGCTGAAGCACCACGAGCCAGGAACCCCAACGCAATTGACGACTCAGCAGTCTTCAGTCCGATTGATCGACCCGGAACAACGCGCCCCGCAGGAGTATCGACCGTCAACGCTCCCCAACAACAGCCGGTAAAGACCACACCCTTGAACTCATCTGGCAGGTTGCTGAGATTGATCGCTTCGAGATTGTTGGGAGTCCCTTCGCCCCAGAATCTACTCGCGTCGACAAAGTCACCGTGAAGCATCAGGTAAACCTGATCTGCGGCAAGATCGATCGCGGGATTCTGATTGAAAACCGCCATCTTGGAAACCAGTAGCGGCCCATCGCCCGGTAGTTCATTGAAGATTTGCCGCGCAAAGGGGCGCGCCACGTTTCGCACTCCCGCCCGGCGTGAATTGCCTGGACCACTCGACTGCAAAGCTCGATAGACCAACGAAGCGGATCGTCCATCAGGGATACGACTCACAGGAATTTCAGGCAAGCCATCTCCATCGAGATCACCGTAGATCTCGTCACTCCAAACAATGAAACGATCCGGATCGTCATTCGGAGGCAGGCTCTGGCGTAGCCCTGAAGGTAATGAATCAAGGATCTGGGAAGGCACTACGTTGTAGCCTCCAACGATAACCACGCCACGAGCATTAGGGTGTGCTTCAAGTTGTTCCCGAACCAGTGGAGCCGTTTCACTCGAACGAGTTGCATTGGCTGGAAGGGAATCGAAGAGTGTCATGTTCTGTGCGTGGAAGGAATCGATTAGCGTAGCGGTCTCAAGTTGACCAATGTGTTCGACGAGTGCGTCGCGGCTGGTGACAAAAAGCAATTCGGGGAGTGCACGGCCGCCACCGATACGAACTGCATCGGTCGCTGCACCCGTACCGGATACTTGCTGATCACCTCGGGGCGAGACATCCACAGTTATCGTCACTCGCGTTGTGGTGTGAGGTATCTTTGCGGTGACTTCAACTACCTCGCCCCTTGCCGACGAAACGACAATCTTAGGAGTTTGACCCTGTGCTGGAGAGGGAGCAGGTTTTTTCGGGATCGGTTCCGGTACAGGAACTGGGATGTCAACATCATTGGGTTGAAAGTCATTCACTCGACCTTTCGCCTTCTTTATTTGAGGTTCTCCAGGGCCGAAAGTCAGAGTCACGAGTCCATTCCGATCGGTACGCAACCATTTAATCTCCGTGCGGTGTTCGCGAAGAGTGTTCAGGACGTCACGGCTTGGATGGTGTGTGCTGCTTTGGCCGGCGCATGTGCCGAACAGCGGGGTTCCATTTAGTTCGTCGTAGATCTCTTCACTGAACGCGTTATGACTTGCGTGATGCGAGATCTTGTAGAAAGCGAATGGCGCTTCCTGACTAACCTTTCGGCGCAAACGTCGCACGCTGTTGGCAAGAGGGACGCTATTTACTTCCGGTTTTGAGAACTGAAAATCGCCGGCAAACAGGTATTTCTTTCCCTTGAATTCGAAACGAGTAATGATGCTTTGCAGATTTACAGCCGGACCAGGCCTCACAACATCGATTGAATCGAAATCAGGTGTGACTATTCGTTTATAAGCTGAGGCAACGTCGAGCGAGTTGTCTTGCCGGAAAATGTCGGCGGCACGTTCAAGAGAATCGTGAGACAAGTTATTAATGATCTCGGCGGCGTTGAGTACATGCTCCTGCGAGGGACCAATAATCTTCAGTCCAATGTCGGCGAACTCCTGGCCCAGCGCCTGGGTACTTTGCCGACCGAACCTGATTATTCTTGTCCCGCGCTGATCCAAAGTCGCCAGCATCTGGTTGTAACGATCTTCGAGTGTCAGCGCGTCAGCGAGAAACTGGTCCAACGCTTCTCCAGTCAACTTGATTCGTGGTTCTTCCCGCAAAGCAGCGGCTAGCGTGAGAACTCTTGGATCTTCTGCGAAAGCGGAATCGCGATCTTCTCCCGGTGCGCGTCCCCAACCGAGCCCTGGATCAATTACCAGCGCCCAGGTGGCATTTAAACGTTCGTCGGCAACCAACTTTGGCACACATCCGATGTGGTCTTGATGGGCGTGCGTGATGATCAGGAGGTCGACCGTAATTGGCTCTTGTTGCTCAAGCAGGGTGGCGAGTTGTTGAGGAATGGACGGATGACCTTCGCGAGGCTGATGATCACCCGGGTGTGAACCGTCGATCAGTACCGACCGATCTCCAAATTGGCAGAGGATCGCATCACCATATTCGTCTGGACCGACATCCAGGAGATGAATCCTGGTTTGATCGTTAGCATCGGCTGCTTCGTTTAAGGGCGTCATTTATTTGGCTCCTATCCGGGAAACTCCGAGGTGTTATGAAGGCGGCGTTTGAGGACGGTGCTTAATGTTTATGACTTTGACTGCACTAATGTTTCATCGAATAAGACGATGAGGACGCGTCGCGGCATTTGAGAACGTGCGTAGCTTATTCTCGCGGGTTTGGTGAGTCAAATTATTGTCGATTGTCGATTGTCGATTGATTCCGCTTGTCGTAAGGGTAGTTGGCAATCAACAAATCGGCAATTGGCAAATTAGCAATTGGCAACTTAGCAATTGGCAATCGACAATCGGCAATTGGAAACCGGCCATCGACAATCGACAATCGGCAATCGACAATCGACACGCGGAAAGCTAGGATTGGCCCACCATCATGTACCCAATCGATATTCTCGCCCTCCTCGGACTGGGCCTTGTTCTCGGCCTAAAACACGCCAGTGAAGTGGATCACGTGGTGGCTGTCTCTTCCATCGTCAGTGAACACAGAAAGCTGTCCCGCTCGGCACTGGTTGGAGGCCTGTGGGGATTGGGCCATACAGCTTCATTGGTGGCCGTTGGGTTGGTAGTGCTTGTTTCGCGCGTCGCGATTCACGAGTCAGTCGCATCGTGGCTGGAGTTTGCAGTTGCGCTCATGATCATCGGTCTGGGGTTTAGTTCGCTGGTTCGTGTCGTGCGCCGCCGGATAGACGTTCACGCTCACCGGCACAGTCACGATGGGCAAGAGCACGTACACGTTCACTTTCATGAACCGGGCACGGAGCATGTTCCTCAAACCCACCACCTGACCAAACACTCGCACGACGTCTCTCGCATCGGAGTCAAGCCATTTCTGGTTGGCGCAATGCATGGACTTGCCGGCTCGGCTGCGCTGACACTTCTGGTCGTCGCACAGACGGAATCGATCTGGCTGGGTCTCGCTAATCTCACAGCCTTTGGACTTGGTTCAGCAGTGGGGATGCTACTGATGTCCAGCTTAATTGGGCTTCCGTTTGTCTTGAGTGGAAGACGCCTGTCAGGTTTGAACTATGGATTCCAAACAGTGGCCGGATGTTTGACCATTGTTTTCGGTCTTTGGTATGCGTTTCAGTCGGGTGTTTTAGGAACGCCTTAATCATCATGAAGCGTTCGTACCGCGGTGAAACTTTCGTCAAACAGGCTTTAGACACTACCGATTCTTTTGTGAAGTCCGAGTCCGGGCAGCCCGTTTTTGTTAGAATCCCCTGAGACAACTGATACTTCTTACGTGCGAAATGCGCGTTAGATAGTGAAGGAACAAAGCGAAACCGGATTAAACCGTTCTCTCCAACAAACCCGGATTCGACCTTTACTACTAAAACAATCAAGACGAAGCGCTGAAACCTGGAGGGAGTTTTCTAACCCCATGACAACTCGGGACAATAAGATCGGCTCAAAACTCACTAAGGACGCGGAAAAAAGTTCCGGAAAAAGACACTTTCTTGCGTGGTCCGTTTTCAACCGAGATCTGAGCCAACTCGAGTTCTTTAAGCGCGTACTTGAGGAAGCGACTGACGACTCTTTGCCGCTTCTCGAGCGGCTAAAGTTCCTCGCCGTTTTTGCGAGCAACCTGGACGAGTTCTTCATGGTTCGTGTTTCCGGTTTGAAGGAGATGCTCGATATCCAGGACATCGCGCCGATGCCCGGTGAATTAACGCCGGCTGAGCAGCTACACGTTATTCGCCAACGAGTTCTGCCGATGGTTGAACTCCAAATGCGGTGCTTGATGCGAGACGTGATTCCTGGTCTCGAGTCAGAAGGCATCGTCATCGCCTCGCACGATTCGTTATCAGAGTCCGAAAGGGAGTACCTGGCGGGGTACTTCATGAAGTATGTGTTTCCCGTGCTGACTCCGTTGGCGGTAGATCCTGCACATCCGTTTCCTCATATCACCAACTTGAGTTTGAACATTGGTCTCACGGTCGAGCCGGACGCAGAACATGGTTGGGAGGACAATGAGCCGAGATTTGTGCGCATCAAGGTTCCACCCGTGGTCCCTCGACTCGTACCGGTCAAGGAGGGCGCACATCGTTTTGTGCTTCTGGAAGAGTTGATCGAAGCGAATCTTCATAACCTCTTCCCCAGAATGAGTTTGAGTAAGGCACACCTGTTTCGTGTGACGCGTGATGCCGATGTTGAAATCCGGGACGATAAGGCTGCTGACCTGTTGGGCCTGATAAAAGAGTCGCTGAGAGAACGCCGGTTTGGCAATACGGTTCGCCTGGAAGTGAACTCGACCATGCCCGCAGAGATGGTTGAATACCTGACGAAGTCTTTGGCGATCCAACCTGATGACGTCTACGTTCTCGATGGGTTGTTAGGCGTTGGTGATTTGATGGAGCTTTACGGTTTAGAGCGGCCGGAGTTGCGCGATCAGCCCATTCAAATGACATTCCCCGCGCCGCTGAACAAGAAGAACAAGCAGTTCTTTGATGCGATTAAGAAACAAGACATTTTGTTGCATCACCCATACACGTCCTATGCAACCGTTACCGACTTTATTCAGCATGCTGCGAAAGATCCGAAGGTGCTGGCAATCAAGATCTGTCTTTACCGCACTGGCAAGAACTCACCGATACCGCAGGCACTAATCGAAGCGAGCGAACGTGGAAAGCAGGTTACGGCAGTAGTCGAGATCAAAGCGCGTTTTGACGAAGAGAACAACATCGAGTGGGCACAGCGTCTGGTGGAGTCTGGCGTGCACGTCGTTTACGGTCTCGTAGATCTCAAGACGCATAGCAAGGTGGCGATGGTGGTGCGACGTGAGTCCCATGGGTTGCAGACGTATGTTCACGTGGCAACTGGGAACTACAACCCGACGACCTCGAAACTCTACACGGATCTTGGATTGTTAACTGCGGATCCGGAAATTGGTGACGATGCCACTGACCTGTTCAATTTCATGACCGGATTTTCTCGCCAAAGGGAGTACACGCGTCTTCTAGTCGCGCCAGTCAACTTACGTGATCGAATGCTCAAGCTGATTGAGCGCGAGATCGACAAAGCGCGCGAGGGCAAGCCAGCACGAATTATTGCCAAGATCAATCGCTTGACGGATCTCGAGATCATTGATGCGCTGTATCGTGCGTCGCAGAGTGGTGTGAGGATCGATCTGATCGTGCGCGGTTCGTGCATGCTTCGGCCGGGCGTCCCCGGTTTATCCGAGACGGTTCACGTAAGAAGTATTGTGGGCCGATTTCTCGAACACAGTCGCATCTTCTATTTCGAGAACGCGGGTGAAGGCGATGTCTATATCGGCTCAGCTGACTGGATGACTCGCAACCTTGATCGACGTGTGGAAGTGATTACCCCGGTACTTGATTTGGATCTGAAACGTTACTTGAAAAACGTTGTTCTCGAGTCTTACTTGAAAGACAACGTCAAGGCCCGCATTCTGACTGCCGACGGAACTTATGAAAAGGTTCCGCGTGCAGACGATGAGCCCCCCTTTAACAGCCAACTCCATTTTGAAGGTGGCATTAGTTTGCGTTGACAAGACTGGCTAGCGAAACAGGGCCGGCATTGAGGAGAAGCAAATGTTTAGAAGAGTTACATTAACAATCGTCTTTCTTTTGGCTGCGGCTGTGGGGGTAACCGCACAAAAGGAGAGCAAATCCAAAGAACAACCTACGGGAACTCCCATCCTTTGGCGTGAACCCACCGATATCACCACGCGAGATTTATTCAAAGGACCGGGTGGGGATGAGATGAGACCAAACCTCTCGAATGTCACGTTCGTCGAGGATCAAAGCCACGGCTACTCAACCAACTACCGCGTGCGTGATGCGTCTGGCAACATCTGGCACGCGAAGTTAGGTAAGGAAGCTCAACCGGAAACAGCGTCGGTGCGATTGGTTTGGGCTGTCGGTTACATGACTGAGATCAACTATCTGGTTCCTTGTGTTCAAATTCAGGGGGCACCGGAACCGAGCAAGGAAGTTGAACGCTGTGAGGGAAAAGGATTTGCCAACGTGAAGTTTGAAGCGCGGCCGAAAGAGGTGAAGCGACTCGATTCCTGGAGTTGGACCCAGAACAAGTTCACCGGGACCAGAGAGTTTCAAGGCATGTTGGTCCTGATGTCACTTCTGAACAACTGGGATTTGAAGGATGACAACAACAAGATCCTTCACGTCAAAGGTGAGAACGGCCAGGATGAGTTGCACTACATCATCAGTGATCTCGGCACGACGTTCGGCAAAACGGGAGGTCTTTTTTCTCGGAACAGAAATTCACCAGAAAGCTATGTCAAGACAAAGTTCGTGGAATCAGTCGAAGGCAACAAGGTGAAGTTGGCATATAGCGGAAAGAATTCCGGCCTCTTCAAGAACATAACGGTGGAAGAGGTGAAGTGGATC
>DATBMP010000105.1:0-12701 GCA_036554845.1 Pyrinomonadaceae bacterium | reverse complement strand
CCCACCACAATGGAAATCATGATGTTAAATATGACATGGGACGGTATTTTTCACGCGGCTGTATGGCTAATTACTATGGTCGGTGTGTTCATGCTTTGGAGTGCTGCTTTTCGTCACAAGCCGATTCCCTCACTCAAGCCTTTCACCGGCGCAATGGTTTTTGGTTGGGGGCTTTTTAATTTGGTAGAGGGAATAGTTGATCATCAGATCCTGGGCGTCCATTACGTCAGGCAAGTGCCCAACTATACGGTTTACAATCTGACATTCCTTGCTCTTACTGGAGTTGGCTTTATCTTAGTTGGGTGGTTAATGATGAAAGCCAACAGAGTTGAGGTCGCTCCTTAAATCTGCAAGACATTCTCATTTACGTTGACTCGCGGGCGGCCCCAGGTCAACCTTGATCGGATTTCAATACTTAAGGCGCAATCATTCCTCCGCATTCCTTTGCACGAGGAATCGTCTTAACAGTTTGCCGTTGGTGTGAATGGCATTGAGAAGTCTAAATCCAGACAGGTAATCGTTTGGGTATCGCTCGCGGTTCGCGTAATCGAGACGGTGGTCTGATTAAAAAACTCAACAACTGGCTTCGTCCAACGGAGCGCGGGCGTCCTCCCCGCATCAATCTCGCGCATTAAAGTCACGCGGCGGAGGAGGCCCGCGCTCCGGTCCAAGCCCTTGCTCTGTCATGAATATTGGCTGGCTCTCTCAACATGTTCTAGAATGCCTGCATTCGCCGGGAATTTCATTCTTGAAGCTCTGAGTACCTTGTCTGGCCCAGACGTTGTTGTACTGACGGCCCTACCTTTTGCCACATGGCAGCAAGCTTTACGTCGGCGAGAGATGTAAATCCGACACACGAGAGCCCCGGTAAGTTCGGCAAAACTCGTTCGTTAACGAGCCATTGTGTGTTACCTAGAATCGAGTGACACCCCCGAGCGAACAGCCGAAACATCAATGACCCTTCCACACTGGTTCTTAGGTTGACACTAGTAGAGAGCTCTGCCCTAGCGCTGGAAGAGATGGAGGGATCACTGATCACGCACCACTGACCACCTGACTACTTACACAGCAAATCACGACTGCGAACGCAAAACTATGACGATAACCGTAGGTACGCAACTCGGTCGCTATGAGATTCGCTCGAAGCTAGGCGAAGGTGGTATGGGTGAGGTTTACCTCGCTGAAGATACGCGACTGCATCGCAACCTGGCGTTAAAAATTCTGCCCCCAGAACTCGCGTCCAACAAAGATCGAATGCGACGCTTCGAGCAGGAAGCCAGCGCCGCTGCCGCACTCAACCATCCGAACATTGCCCACATATACGAAATCGGCGAGGCAGACGGTGTTCATTTCATCGCGATGGAGTTTGTGGATGGCCAAACCCTCCGACACAAGATGCATCGAGAGCGAGCCGACCTGCCTAGGCTTCTGAGGGTTCTACAACACGCGGCTGAGGGCCTCGCACGCGCACACGCTGTTGGAATAGTGCACCGGGATCTGAAGCCCGACAACATCATGATTACGCGTGAAGGACACGCGAAGATTCTCGACTTTGGTCTGGCGAAACTTATTGAACAACCGCAAGTACCTAAAACTGATTCAAGCGAAATCGCAACGGCAGTGATGCCTCAACATTCAACGCCGGGAACAGTGATGGGGACGATCGGCTACATGTCGCCGGAACAGGCACAGGGCAAAATTAAAGAGATCGATCAGCGCTCGGACGTTTTTTCATTCGGTTGCATTCTTTTCGAAGCCTGCACCGGCAAGAAGCCCTTTGAGGGTGAATCGGTAATCAAGTCTTTACACATGGTCGTGTATGAGGCGCCTCCGCTGATCGCCGATCTCAACCCGACCGCTCCGACTGAGTTACAACGCATCGTGCGGCGCTGTCTTGCGAAGGATCCGGACGAGCGATATCAGTCAATTAAAGATGTCGCCATCGAGTTAAAAGAACTTCGCCGCGAACTGGAAGGTGCAGGCATCGATACTACTGTGCCACCGCCTTCCAGAAGCAGCTTCGACACCAGTACACGCAGCGAGAACATCGCGGCTCCAACCACTTCTTCCTCGGCTTCAATGCAAACTCGCGCATCCAGCGCTGAGTATGTGGTCTCTGGAATCAAGCAGCACAAAACCGCCGCGGTAATTATCGGACTTGCCGTGTTGGCTGCCGGAATAACGATTGTCGCTCTCTATCTCCGTGGTCGGACGTTGGACGTCGCCATCAAATCCATAGCTGTAATGCCTTTCGTAAACGAAGGCGGCAAAGCGGAACTCGAGTATTTGTCCGACGGCATGACCGACACGCTGATCAGCAGCTTGTCGCAGTTGCCGAACCTGAGCGTGAAAGCCCGCTCTTCAGTCTTTCGTTATAAGGGAAAGGAAACCAGTCCCGTGACGATCGGAAAGGAATTGAATGTACAGGCACTTCTTAATGGACGAATTGCAGAACGAGGTGATCAACTCACGCTTACGCTCGAGTTGGTTGATGCTCAAACTGAAAACGTAATCTGGAGCGAACAATACAATCGGAAGCAAGCTGATCTGATCTCTTTGCAGAGTGTGATTGCTCGCGATGTGTCAACCAAACTCAGAACTAAACTCTCGGGCGCAGAAGAACAGAAAATCGCAAAGACCTACACGGCAAATCCCGAAGCGTATCAGCTTTACCTGAAAGGCCTTTATCACTGGAACAAGCGCACCGCTGAATCGCTCAAGTTGTCAGTCGACTATTTCAATCAGGCGATCGAGAAGGATCCGAGCTATGCACAGGCTTACGCGGGAATGGCTTTGGCTTATGTTTTGTACCCTCAGTATTCCGTCGGCAAGCCCGCGGATTCGATCCCGAAAGGAAAAGCAGCTGCCAGAAAAGCTCTGGAACTGGACGAGACACTCCCCGAAGCTCATTCGGCGTTAGGTCAGGCGCTTTTTAGCTACGAGCGAAACGTCACGGAATCTGATCGAGAGTATCAACGAGCAATTGAGTTGAATCCGAATTACGCAACGGCCCATCAATGGTATGCGGGCAGCACTTTGGTTGCGACGGGGCGATTCGATCAGGCCATCGCTGAAGGCAGACGGGCAGTCGAACTTGATCCCTTATCGCTGATTGCCAACCTGGAGTTAAGTGCTATCTATGGCTACGCGCGAGAAAACGACCAGGCGGTCTCTCAGCTTCGTAAAATAATCGAAATGGATCCGAACTGGTATTTGGCGCACATGGTTCTGTGTCAGACTTTTAATTATGAAGGTAAGTACGTGGAGGCTATTTCCGAATGTGAGAAGGCCAGAAAGTTAAATGACGATCCGGCAGTGCTGGCGTACCTTGCTCGTGCGTACGCTTTGTCAGGTAGGAAAGATGAAGCGATGAAAATAGTTGCTCAGATGCATGAACTATCCAAGCAACGATACGTTCCCGCATATTGTTTTGGCTTCGCCTATGCCGCACTCGGCGACCAGGACCAGGCATTTCAATGGCTCGAACGCAGCCGTCAGGATGGGGGATGGGAAATAACATTTGTGAAAGTGGACCCGACCCTGGACAGTCTTCGTTCCGACCCGCGGTTCGACGAACTCGTGCGGCGTGTAGGACTGTGACGTAAAAACTTCCGACTACTTATAAGCAACCTTGAAGGAAAAAAATGCCGTTGAAGGGTTAGTGCATCGTTGTCATCGGGATCACCGGGATAGACCCCGATGTGCTTGAGAGAGATCAATCAGACTGTGCGAAGTTTTTGTACGCGAACCAGCAGTACTACGATAGCCGTTCATTAGCGTTCATCATTAACACCATCATAATCATCGGAGGCACCACCAATGCTTGGCAGGACCATCTCGCACTATCACATCACGTCGCAACTTGGTGAAGGCGGAATGGGAGTTGTCTATGAAGCGGAAGACACCAACCTGGGCCGCCATGTCGCTTTGAAGTTTCTTACACCGGCGCTCGCCGGCGACGCCAACTTGTTGCAGCGCTTTCAGCGAGAAGCGAGGGCGGCCTCGGCTCTCAATCATCCGAACATCTGCACCATTCACGGGATCGAGCAACACGAGTCAGAGCATTTCATCGTCATGGAGTTGCTGGACGGCGAATCGCTCGGAGATCGCATTCGCCGTGGTCCACTCGAGATCGAGTCAGTGCTGACCCTCGGCGTGCAACTCGCGGATGCCCTCGAATCGGCACACTCAAAGGGCATCGTGCATCGGGATCTCAAGCCCGCAAATATATTCGTGACTTCGCGCGGGCAGGCCAAGATTCTCGATTTTGGCGTCGCCAAGATCGATGGTCGGAAGGGAGGAGCCGAGGCTAACTCTATGGTGGCCACGGTACGCAAAGACCAGCTGACCTCGGCGGGTGCAACGATTGGCACGGTTGCCTACATGTCGCCTGAGCAGGCACGCGGCGAGGTCACCGATGCTCGGACAGATCTCTTTTCCCTCGGCACTGTTCTCTATCAGATGGCTACTGGCAGCGTTCCTTTCCAGGGAGAGACATCAGCAGTCGTATTTGACGCGATCCTCAATCGAGATCCGGCGCCGATAACCCAGCTCAACCAGTCGCTGCCGCCTGAGTTGCACCGAATCATTGGGCAAGCCCTGGAGAAGGACCGCGACCTCCGCTATCAGAGTGCCACCGATCTAAAGACAGCGCTGAAGAGATTGAAGCGCGATCTGACCTCGGGGCAACACGTAACCGGGGGAAGTGGAATCCGCCGGGCCGCATCGACGCTCCAGGATCATTCAATTGCCGTTCTCTACTTCGAGAACCTGAGCGGAATGAAAGAGGACGAGTACCTGCGCGACGGCATCACCGAAGACATCACCACCGAGTTGTCGAAGATCAAAGGACTGAAAACCTTTTCACGTGCCATGGTGCTGAACTATCGAGACAAGTCGGTGACGGCCGGTCAGGTTGGAAAAGAGCTCGGCGCATCTTATGTCCTTGTTGGTAGTCTTCGTCGTGCCGGCGCGCGTTTGCGCATCAACGCTCAGCTAGTTGACGCCGCCACGGATTTCCCGCTTTGGTCGGAACGCTACGATCGCGAGATGAAGGACGTGTTCGAAGTGCAGGATGAGATAGCACAGAAGATTGCGGCGGCGCTCCGGATCACGCTTTCGCCTCAGGAGCAAAAGGCTCTCTCCGCGAAACCGACTGAGAACATGCAGGCTTATGATCTTTATCTGAGAGGGAGAAATTACGCCCGCCGCGTCGGACGGCAGGATCTATTGTTTGCGCTGCAGATGTACGAGAACGCGGTAGCGCTCGATCCTGATTTCGCGCTGGCTCACGCCGGATTGGGGAATGTTTGCGCTGAGTACTACTACCACTTTGAACGCCAGCAGCAGTGGATCGATCGCGCCATCGCCGCGACTCAGAAAGCTAGCGCCAATGGCAACGACGCCCCGGAAATCTTGTGCGCCGAGGCCTGGGTCATGTTTGCCGAGGGGCGTTACGACGATGCTGCGGAAAAGATACGAACGGCGATAAGCCGGAATCCCGATGTTGATGGCGGCTACTACCTGCTGGGCCGTGCGCTTTTCTCTGCCGGACGATACCAGGAAGTAGTGGACATGATGGAAGAGGCGCTGGCCCACGCAGGTGAGAACTACAACACGACTATCCCCATTCATAATTCACTTGGCGCACTGGGGAAAACAGAGGCGCTGAAGAATTATGAGTTTCGCGAAATTGCCATTTATGAGGATCACTTGAAAAAGGTTCCGGAGGATGCGCGAGTCCGGGTCCTGTTGGGTCTTGATTATGCGATTCAGGGTCGGTTCGAAGAGGCCAAGCGCGAAGGTGATATGGCTATGGCGCTGCGCCCGGATGACTCTATGATTCTTTACAACACCGCCTGCCTCTTTTGCGCGATGAACAATGTGGAGGACGCGTTAAGAGCGATCAAGAAGGCCTGGGAGTCGGGCTACCGCGATGCCATCTGGACCCGCCAGGATCCAGACCTCGCGATACTCCACGGCAACGAGGAGTTTGAACGGCTGTACCCTGCATCGACCTCGTAAACACCTCCGCGTTGCGACTACGCAGGTGACAAGGTGACACCAGCGGCTTCAGCTGCGTGGTCCTTCAATTTCAACCTAAAACCAACTTCTACAACTGATCTTTCTTCCTGCCCTCGGTCACCGCTCTTTCATGATCAATCGCTAACGTCCTGCCTTGATATCGTAGGCCCACAGGGTTCCGAGATCGCGAATGTAAAGCCTCCCATTAGCAATGACCGGATACGCAAACGCACCCTCCGTTAACCCGCCGGCCTGTTTCTTCTTCGGCTGATTCTGAGGAGTGAATCGACTCTTTTCTCGATAGGCTTCAGGGGTTGCCTCTACCAGTATGAGATCTCCATTCTGGTTGTGCAGGTATAAGTTCCCATCGGCGTAGGCGATCGAACTCATGCCGAAATTCTCGGACCTCCATTTCACTTTCCCTGTGGTGAACTCAACCGCGACCAGGGATTGCCCGGCGTTTTCCGTGCCGTAAAGATAAGGGCCAACCAGCACTGCTCCACCGAAACCGCACGGAAGGCCGCGCTCTAAGTAGACTTGTTCAGCGGCAACGCCTTTGCCGTCCGGCTTCAAACGGACGAGTCCGCCGCCCAGGGAAAGTGCTCCACCGTAAACATATCCATCCTGTGCAACCGGCGTGAAAGCCTGCGCCGGTCCCTTGGTAACTTCTTTGTAGCGCCATAAGAACTCACCCGTCTTCGCATCAACTCCGACGATGCCTTTGCTCAAGAACTGCACGTATTGTTTGCGACCGCCTCCCTGCACCACTATCGCCGAGGCATAACCCGCCGGCTCGCCATCCGGGACCGCAGATTTCCAGATCACCTCTCCTGTTTTTTTGTTCAGCGCTGCCATCGTGGCCTGAGCACCACCGGGAGTGATAACCACCACGTCACCATCCACTAACGGAGACTCGGCATATGCCCATTCATGCGGCTGGCCGCCGAACTCTTTTCTGAGGTTCTTCTGCCAACGAATCTTGCCGCTTTTTGCTTCGAGGCAGACGAGGTCACCATCCGAGCTGAGCGCGTAGACGAAATCTCCGTCAACGCTCGGCGTGGAACGTGCTTTGGCGTAGGGTGGTTCCTGATCCGGGTTGCCGACATTGCCGACGCGTGTTGTCCAGATCGATTTTCCATCCTGAATTGAGAAGGCCTGGACAAACTCGTTCTCCATGCCGCGGTTGCTCATCAGGTAGATCCGATCCCCAACAACTGCCGGCGTCGAATATCCATCTCCGATGTCATTGATCTGCCAGAGCAGTTTCGGGCCACTCGCTGGCCATTGTTTAAGCAGACCGCTCTCCTTTGAGATCCCGTTACGTTCCGGCCCTCGCCACTGAGGCCAATCGGAAGTCGCGGTACTGACGTGGGTGGTCCTTGTGACAGAAGCCACTGAGAAGCACAAACAGAACGTTGCAATGGTGGTTAGCAATCGTGACTTCACTCTCTTCTCCTTATGGTCCTGGTGAAACGCTTGTGGGGATGACCGGTTTTCACCCTTTACGTCTGAGTTTTACGGAAAGTTTCGTCACGCTTTTTGACAAAGCGCATCAGAGGACCACATCGACCACAACCGAGTCCACTTACAGTTCCTTGCGTTTACTTCACCACCAATACTGAATTGGTAAATCCTCTCTCATCATCCTCAGTCTCCGGATTAGCCGGATCAAGAATCCAATCGCCGTCGATGATGAATTTGTAAGTGTACTTGCCGGGCACTAAGTCGATGCGACATATCCATTCATCGCTCTCCTTGCCACAAAGCACTTGCGACTGATTCCAGTCATTAAAGCTACCTGCCACCGCCACCACTCTCGCCTTCGGGTGGCCTTTTAAACGAAACGTCGTGTTTCCCTTTAAACTCGGTGGCGGCAAAATCAGCTTCTTCGCAACAAGTGGTTTATTACCCGACGCCGGTGATGGCTCAATCGTCAGGCTCTGAACTGTTCCCTTTGCGTCACGATTAAATGTGATCGGGCCGTTGGCGGCAGTAATCACAAATCGATCAGCCGATTTGATCGCCAACTGGCTTTTTGGCGAATGTGAGGGTTTGATCCAAAGCAGATTCTCCTCAACAAAGACGTCAAGGATAAAGTTCTCCACCATGCTCGGATCCGCCTCATACCTGCCAACGTAATCCTGAAAGTTGATCGCCGGTTTCTGCTCCTGAGTGGGCGGCGCCTTCGTCTCTTGCGTGGTTGTCTTCTGTTGATAACTTCCGGCGTTATCCCTCAATGCCTCAAGGTGAGGAAGCGGATCCTTCCCTGCTGAAATCCGTGCTGAAACGCAGTGACACGGGAAAATGAAAAATAGGAATAGGGTGACGATTAGCGAATATAACGAGCTTTTCATTGTACTTCTCCCCCGGGGCGGTGCCGCCTGGACCACGATTAGGACCTACAAGGGAAAGGCTTGTCATCATTTATTATTCTTGCGTTTGCCATTTCCTGGTGGGTCTGGGCCTACTCTTTTCTATTCGGCGCGTACGGCGCGCTGTTGCGTGACTTCAGATTCGGTAGCGAGTGGATCATGTGATCTGAACCCACACGGAACGTACCAATCTCGAAACCGAGCGTCTTACGGTAGTGCTGTTGAGCCTGTTCCACGTCCCTAACCCGCAACTTCCGGAGAGGATGACCGAACGTCGTCTGCAATTTCTTCTGCGTTACCACATTAGCCTGCGTTTTTGCGCTCTCATCTAAAGATGGTGATCTGAGAATCACTGCTTCGCACCTGCGCTTTGTTGCCGGAATCTTTGAATAAGTTTCTGAATCAGCTCCTTGTCTTTCGAATCCGGCTGAACTTTCAAAAACATTTCCAGTTCGTCCGCAGCTTCCTTATACCTTTTTAGCTGGTTGTAGAGCAGTGCCAACTGCCAGTGCGCCTCAGGCGATTTCGATTCGGCTAATTGATCCGCCTCTCTTAGATAACGCTCTGCCTCATCTAACTTGTTAGACTGACGCAGCAACATTCCCAACCACAGGTTAGCGTTAACCGATTTTTGGTTAAGAACAACCGCGCGTCGCATCGACTCGATCGCTTCAGGCAACTGCTTGAGGTTGTGTTGGGCAACTGAGAGCGCGTACAGACTCTGATACGATCGACTGTTGACCTCAATTGCCTTTGTTAGCACCGGAATCGCGGGCTCATACTCCTGCTGTTTCACGTACTCAGTGCCAAGTAGTTCAAGCGCTTCGAAGTAAAGCGGAAAGAATTCGATTGCTTTTTTCAGTGTCGCCTGACCTTCCTTTTGCTGGTCGGGTTTCCGCAGCAGCGCAACGGCTCGTTCGTATTCCTTCCGGGCTTGCTCTGGAACGTCCTGAACAAAAACCGCACCCGCGTTAAGATTTGTCGAAGCGTTCTTTTTGGTTGTCAGAGTGAAATCCACTTGCTCGAAAGCGCGCGTGCGTTCCAGCTGGACTCGTTTGGTTTGCCCAAGATATTCAGTTCCATATGTCTGAACTCTGATTTGAAAAACTCCAGTCGTTAGTCTTCGGAACGCAAAAAACCCGGAACTGTCAGTTTTGGTTCTTTGAATAACCGAATCGACGTCGTTTAGAAGTTCGACCTGGAGCTCAGGAATGGGACCGAGCGCGGTAGAAACGTATCCGCTGATCGAATTTGAAGACTGTTGTGAGGCAAAAAACGTCGAGGGACTGGTCGCATGGATCGAAGAGCCAAGCAAGGTTACGAAGATGGCTATTAGCAGAGTCACCGGAACCTCAAAGAAGACTGAGTCGGACGATCATGTTCGTCACTGGCTTCAGAAGCAACATCCAGAAAGTTGATCCAAAGCAGCCACGTCCCGGAGAGTTTCCATATCTCGAAGCCAAGTTGCAATCTGTTTCCAACCAGGAATGCCTGGGGATGCGAATTTCTTCTAACGATGCCAAGCCGAGGAAGTAATCAAGAGGATGCGACAAAGCCATCTCGACTCGTTTGAGATGTCGCTTGTTTTGGGTGTGTATTTTGATTGGACGGCAAATAAGGTTTGTGAGAGAGTCTCCGCGTCAGATGACCCAGGAAATATTGGACCAGATCTGATTGAACTAAACCAGGAGGACCCCCATGCAAAAAGAGGCCGCGATCAAGAGCGATTCAGCACCGTCACTAAGTGAGTACGATGCGATTACCAGGACCGTTCAGCATTACATCAATGGTGGCAAGACCGGAAGTTCCGACGAGATGAAACTCGCGTTTCACCAGGACGCTACTATTTTTGGCTACGTCGGGCCCGATTTGTTTGCGGGACCTATCCAGGGTCTATATGACTGGAATGATCAGAATGGCGCGGCCACCGAACTCGACAGTCGAATTGTGAGCATCGAAATCATCAATACAATCGCGACGGTGCGGCTGGAACTCGAGAACTGGACCGGACATCGATTCACTGACCTGTTTACGCTCCTCAAGATTGATGGCGAATGGAAGATCATGAATAAGGTTTTCTATCTGCATCCCGAAGTGTGAGAAGAAATCCGAAACACGTTAGCAAGTGCACCTTTAATCAGGATTAATAGCCTGGCCGGCATTAATCCCTTTCGCCGGCTGACTCAAGCAATTCCACAATCTCGGTATATCCCTTCTCTCTCGCAAGCATCTTGCTTGTCTTTCCAGACGCAGCAAATCTCGCTGATACGTCGGCTTGTCTACTCAACAACTCCTGGACAATGTCGCGGTTCCCTGAAGATGCCGCCAACATCAATGCTGTAGTGCCATCATCAGCGGTTGCATTCACGTTCGCACCATGGTCCATCAAGACTTTCGCCGCGTTGGTGTGCATGTTAGCAACAGCAAACATCAGAGCAGTGTGGCCCTCATCGTCTCGGGCGTTCACGTCCGCTCTGTTCTCAATCAGACTTTTTACCAGTTCAGTTTGTCCTTCGAGTGCCGCGCGCATTAGTTTCGTATGACCACCTTCATGCTCTGCTAATTGGCTCAGCTGAGCGCGCGTAGGCATATCAACCTCCTTTCAATTTTGGTGAACCCTCTTTCGAAGATTCATTAGCCGGCCGCAGAGGCTGCTGACGTTGGCTCTGATACCTCCTTAACGACCTCAGCGGTTAGATTTGTCTTGGCGTGTAAAGCAATGTCGGCGAGTGCGACAATTCCGCAGCAGGAGCCATCGGCATCCACCACCGGCACACGGCGAATCATGTTCTGTTCCATGATCTTGCTGCACTGCTCGACGGTCATTTCGGGTGTGACAGTCACGCAGGGTGTGCTCATGCAATCTGCGACCGTCAAATCGAGAGGATTGATTCCGCGCGCTACCGTGCGACAGACAATATCTCGATCGGTAACCACACCAATAGGTATGCGCGTGTCTTCGTTCTCGACAACCGGGATCTCACCACAATCGTGGTCCACCATCAACTTCGCGACTTCTTGTAAAGCCGTCTCCGAAACACAACACGCTGGCTCGGCAGTCATCACGTCTTTAACTTGCATCGTTTGTCACCTCCAAGTTTTATTACCTACTTTTATGACTGATATATCCCATTTCAATGTCCGAATCAAAGATGTTTTGCTACACGGTTTTTAAACGCGTTGAGATGAGTTGGTGCGGGTGGTGAAAGCTTTGAAACGGGAACAATGTACTAAAGACGCACCTGTCTTAGCTCTGGAGAAGCGAGATGTTTATAGCCCTGAAACCCTCGAACACCGTCTCCTCCTGGGAGCGAAATGTTCCCCGTCATCTGAGTCCGTTGCGCTCCTCTGGAGCGCGCGTGCGGTATCGCACTGCAAGCTATAAAAATTGCTCCTTCGGAGCCAAAACAGGTGCGTCAAGATACCTCACTGAATGTATTATGTTGCCTCGTTCGTAGTCACCACGCCGGGCAGGATGACGCCCACCTTCCATTAGCTGCTACGCTTGCACTTCTGAGGATGAAGGAGTCAGGAACAACGCCGGAACAGAGCGTGACCCAACTGCTCGTGAGATGGGGCAGCGGCGACAAAGCTGCACTTGATCAGTTAATTCCCCTTGTCTATGACGAACTGCGGAGACTCGCCGCCAGCTATCTCCGACGCAAGTCAGGAGAGGTAACGCTGCAGCCCACGGCCCTGGTCCACGAAGCCTACGTTCGATTGGCCGACAAGAAAGGAGCAACAGTGGAACATCGGGCGCAGTTCTTTGGTCTCGCAGCGAAAGTGATGCGCGACATCCTGGTTGACCACGCACGAAAACGCCTGGCTACAAAACGCGGTGGCCAACAGTTGCGTTTATCGTTGGACAAGGCTGAGCGCCTCGGTCGCAAACCCGAAGTGGAACTCCTTGCCCTTGACGATGCATTGAAAGTTTTGTCCGAAACAAATCCCCAACACAGCCGCGTTGTCGAACTGCGTTTCTTTGGAGGCTTGACGATCGACGAGACTGCTGAAGTCATGAAGTTGTCGCACGCTACAACGGAACGATATTGGACTTTCGGTCGCGCGTGGCTAAGACGTGAGCTTGGCGCCTGAGCAAATGAAGAACCACGAGAGCATGCAGCAGTTAGAAGAGCTCTTTCACGAGGCGCTCGAACTTAAGCCGCAAGAGCGTGGCGCCTTTATGGCGCGCATTCGTGAATCAGATCCGGAACTCGGAAACGCAGTGCCGTCGTTGATTGCCGCTCACGAACAAAGCGACGTTCTGCTCGACTCACCTGCCTCTGAGGTGGCTGGTGAATTTAT